>JBKBRD010000081.1:0-10497 GCA_046292405.1 Allobosea sp.
CCGTTCTGGCTGCTGGGTCCTGCGCGCCCCTTGGTCGGCGCAGCGCTTTGGCTGCTGCTGTCGCTGAAGCTCGGCCTGCCGCTGCTGGCGCTGCTGGGCGAGGCGCTGACGCCGGCGCTCGGCGTGGCGCTGAGTTGGCAAAGCCTGACGCTCGACAAATTCGCCGAGGTGCTGCTGCGTCAGGATGTGACGATCCGCGCCTTCCGCAACTCCTTCCTCTTCGCCGGGACCGCAGCCATCCTGCTCTCGCTGCTGTCGATCGCCTTCGCCTATGGGCTGGAGCGCCGCATGGGTCGCTGGCGGCGCATGGTCGAGGTGATGATCGAGCTGCCCTATGCGCTGCCGGGCGTGGTGCTCGCCATCGCCTGCATCCTGCTGTTCCTTAAGCCGTTGCCGCTGCTCGGCGTCAGCCTCTACGCCACGCCGTTCATCATTCTCTTCGCCTATCTGGCGCGGTTCCTGCCGCTGGCGCTGAAGGCGCCGGTCGCCGCGATGGCGCAGATCGAGGCGCATCATGAGGAGGCGGCGCGGCTGGATGGCGCGAGCCTGTGGCAGATGCTGCGCTACGTGATCGCGCCGGTGCTGGCGCCCGCGGCGACAGTCAGCGCGCTGATGGTTTTCCTCGTCGCCTTCAACGAGCTGACCGTGTCGGCCCTGCTGTGGACGTCGGGCACCGAGACTTTGGGCGTCGTGCTGTTCAGCCTGAAGGAGGCCGGTCTGGCGGGGGAGGCCGCGGCCGTGGCGCTGAGCGCGACGCTGGTCATCTTCGTGGCGATGCTGCTGCTCGACGCGCTGGCGCGGCGCTGGCCGGGCCCGGTCGTGCCCTGGCGGATCTGAGCCTATTCGGCGGCCCGCGCCTCGCCCATCAACAGGCTGCGCGCGGCCTTGGCCTCGCGGACGATGAAGTCGACGATGGCGCGAACGCGGGCGACATCCTTCAGATCGGCATGGACCAGCAGCCAGAAGGAACGGGTGATCGAGACCGTCTCCGGCAGAACGGGCACGAGGCTAGGCTCGCCCTCGGCCATGAAATGATGGATGACGCCGATGCCGGCGCCGGCAACCACCGCATTCATTTGCGCCAGCACGCTCGAACTCTGGATCTGCGCCCGCAAACCCTTGGCGACCTCGTCGAGATAATCGAGCTCCGGGGTGAAGATGAGATCGTCGATATAGCCGACGATGCGATGGGCGAAGAGATCCTCGGGCGAGCGCACGGGCGGCATCGCGTCGAGATAGCCCTGGCTGGCATAGAGCCCGAGCCGGTAGTCGGAGAGCTTGCGCGCCACGACCTTGCCCTCCTTGGGCGGGGCCAGCGTGATCGCGACATCGGCCTCGCGCTTTGAGAGCGAGAGCAGGCGCGGCATGGCGATGAGCTGCAGTTCCAGGCCGGGATAGGCGCTGGCGAGCTTGGCGAGGCGCGGCGCGAGAAACACCGAGCCGAAACCGTCCGGCGCGCCAATGCGCACGGTTCCCGCCAGGGCCATGTCGGCCCCGCCAATGTCGCTCTGAATCGCCAGCGCCTCGGTCTCCATGCTCTCGGCCTTGGCCAGCAGGCGCTCGCCATGCGGCGTCAGCGCATAGCCCTGCGGGCGGCGCTCGAAGAGCTTGGCCTTCAGCGATTCCTCCAGCGAGGAGATGCGGCGCGAGACGGTGGCATGGTCCGCCCCCAGCCGGCGCGCCGCGGCCGTCAGGCGACCCGAGCGGGCGACGGCGAGGAAAAAGCGCAAATCATCCCAATCGAACCGCTCCAAGGCACCCTCTCCGGTATTCGCGTTTACGCACGGCACAGCGCATTTCATCGCTATAGCCGTGCACAAACGAGAATGGTAGGAGAGAGGCGAATTTCCGTGGGTGAACGGACCGGACGCTCTCGCGCTCACCTCTTCTTTGTCCCAGAACGCCAGCACCAGGAGAAACCCCATGCGCCAGGTCGGACATTTCATCGGCGGCAAGCATGTCGCAGGCACGTCTGGCCGCACGGCCGACATCTACCAGCCGATGGATGGCAGCGTGATCGGCAAGGTCGCGCTCGCCTCCCCCGCCGAGTTGCGCGCCGCCGTCGAGAACGCCGCCGAGGCGCAGCCGAAATGGGCGGCGGTCAACCCGCAGCGCCGCGCCCGCGTGCTGATGAAGTTCTTGGACCTGATCGCCCAGAACAATGACGAACTGGCGGAGCTGCTGGCGCGCGAGCATGGCAAGACCATCGCCGACGCGAAGGGCGACATTCAGCGCGGCGTCGAGGTGGTCGAGTTCTCGCTCGGCATCCCCAACCTGCTCAAGGGCGAGTTCACCGACGGCGCCGGCCCCGGCATCGACATCTATTCGATGCGCCAGCCGCTCGGCGTATGCGCCGGCATCACGCCCTTCAACTTCCCGGCGATGATCCCTCTGTGGAAGCTCGGCCCGGCCATCGCCTGCGGCAACGCCTTCATCCTCAAGCCCTCGGAGCGCGATCCGGGCGTGCCGATGCGGCTGGCCGAGCTGTTCATCGAGGCGGGCGGCCCGCCCGGCATCCTCAACGTCGTCAATGGCGACAAGGAAGCGGTCGACGCCATTCTGGACGATCCCGACATCAAGGCTGTCGGCTTCGTCGGTTCGACCCCGATCGCCGAATATATCTATGCGCGCGGCTGCGCCGCCGGGAAGCGCGTGCAGTGCTTCGGCGGGGCTAAGAACCACATGGTGATCATGCCCGACGCCGACATGGACCAGGCCGTCGATGCGCTGATCGGCGCGGGCTACGGCTCGGCCGGCGAGCGCTGCATGGCGATTTCCGTGGCCGTGCCCGTCGGCAAGGCCACCGCCGACGAGCTGGTGAAGCGGCTGATCCCGCGGGTCGAGAGCCTGAAGATCGGCCCCTCGACCGACTCGTCCGCCGATTACGGCCCTGTCGTCACCAAGCAGGCCGAGGAGAAGATCCGCTCCTATATCGAGATCGGCGTCCAGGAAGGCGCGACGCTCGCCGTCGACGGGCGCGACTTCAAGATGCAGGGCTACGAGAACGGCTTTTATGTCGGCGGCTGTCTGTTCGACAACGTCACCAAGGACATGCGGATCTACAAGGAGGAGATCTTCGGTCCCGTCCTGTCGGTGGTGCGCGCCGAGACCTATGAGGAGGCGCTGAAGCTGACCAACGACCATGAATACGGCAACGGCACCGCGATCTTCACCCGCGATGGCGACGCCGCCCGCGACTTCGCCTCCAAGGTGCAGGTCGGCATGGTCGGGATCAACGTGCCGATCCCGGTGCCGCTGGCCTATTACACCTTCGGCGGCTGGAAGCGCTCCTCCTTCGGCGATCTCAACCAGCACGGGCCGGATTCGATCCGCTTCTACACCAAGACCAAGACGGTGACGGCGCGCTGGCCGAGCGGCGTCAAGGACGGCGCGAGCTTCGTCATCCCGACCATGGGTTGAGGATCACAACGCCAGATGCTATCGTTTTTGATATCATCTGGCGTCAAGGAGGGTGTCATGGGTCAGGTTCTCGTCCGCAGCCTCGCCGACGATACGATCGAAAGCTACCGCATCAAGGCCAAGCTGAACGGGCAATCGCTCGAGCAGGAGTTGCGGGTGGTTATCGAGGCCAACAAGGCGCTCACCCCGGAGCAGAAGGTCGCGCTGTCCCGAGACATGCGCGCCCAGACGCGGCCGTCCCCGGCCCTCTCGCTCGATGAAATCCGCGAGGGTCTCGAATGAGCGACCTCGTCGTCGTCGACGCCAGCGTCGCCATGAAATGGTTTGTGGACGAAGACGACAGTGATCGGGCGGAGACGCTTCTGGCAGCCGATATCGCGATCGCACCAGCGATCATCCTGTCGGAGGTCGGCAACGGCATCTGGACCAAGCGCCGGTCGGCGGGCATCGACGGCGCATCGGCGAGCCGCTTCATCGGCCATCTGACGCAACTCCTCAGGGAGGTCGTCCCGCTCGACACATTGATGGCCGAAGCCATGAAACTGGCTTTCGACCTCGATCACCCGGTCTATGACTGCGTCTATCTCGCGCTCGCGCGTTCGAGGGGCAGTGTGCTGGTCACAGCCGACAAGCGATTCATCGACAAGCTCTCAGGCCAAGATCACCCCGTCGCCCTGCTTGCGGACTGGACGCCATGACCCCCTTCTCCCTCACCGAAGACCAGCTCGCCATCCAGGAGATGGCCCGCGCCTTCGCCGCCGACACGCTGGCGCCCCATGCGCTGCGCTGGGACGAGGAGAAGCATTTCCCGGTGGAGGAGATGCGCGCTGCCGCCGCGCTGGGCATGGGCGGGATCTATGTCAGCGAGGATGTCGGCGGCTCCGGCCTGTCGCGGCTCGATGCGGCGCTAATTTTCGAGGCGCTGTCGGCGGGCTGCCCAACTGTCGCCGCCTATATCTCGATCCACAACATGTGCGCCTGGATGATCGACCGCTACGGTTCGGACGAGCAGCGCCAGCGCTGGCTGCCGCGGCTGTGCAGCATGGCGCAGCTCTCCAGCTATTGCCTGACCGAGCCGGGCGCCGGATCGGATGCGGCGGCGCTGAAGACGCGCGCGATCCGTGACGGCGATCATTATGTTGTCGACGGGCAGAAGCAGTTCATCTCCGGGGCCGGCGTCTCCGACCTCTATGTCGTGATGGTGCGGACCGGCGAGGCCGGCCCTGGCGGGATTTCAACGCTGGTGGTCGAGAAAGGCACGCCCGGCCTGTCCTTCGGCGCGAACGAGAAGAAGATGGGCTGGAACGCCCAGCCGACCCGCGCCGTCATCTTCGAGAACTGCCGCGTCCCTGTGGCCAACCGGCTCGGACCCGAGGGGATCGGCTTCAAGATCGCGATGGCGGGGCTGGATGGCGGGCGGCTCAATATCGGCGCCTGCTCGCTCGGCGGGGCGCAAGGCGCGCTCGACAAGGCGCTGGCCTATGCCCAGGAGCGCCGGGCTTTCGGGGCGCGCATCGCCGATTTTCAGGCGCTGCAATTCAAGCTGGCGGATATGGCGACCGAGCTGGAGGCGGCGCGCAGCCTGCTCTGGCGCGCGGCGGCTTCGCTGGACGCCAACACCCCGGATGCGACGCGGCTCTGCGCCATGGCCAAGCGCGTCGCCACGGATGCCGGCTTCGCAGTCGCCAACGAGGCGCTGCAGATCCATGGCGGCTATGGTTATCTCGCCGATTACGGCATCGAGAAGATCGTCCGCGACCTGCGCGTCCATCAGATCCTGGAAGGAACAAACGAGGTGATGCGGATGATCGTGGCGCGCGGGCTGGTCGGCCGCGCGAAGGGCAATTGATTATGCCGCCAGCGGCCGCACGCGCTTCTCGATCCGGTCGCCTGCGCTGCGGCGCGCCAAGCGCAAATCATGGTCCGACTGCAGGCTCAGCCAGAACTCGGGTGTGGTCGCGAAAAAAATGGCCAGTCGCAGGGCGGTATCGGCGGTGATCGCCCGCTTGCCGCTGACGATGCCGGCTATCCGGCTGACCGGAGTGTCGATGTCGCGCGCAAGCCGATTCTGGCTGACGCCCAGAGGCTTCATGAACTCCTCGAGCAGGATTTCCCCAGGCGGAATTAGGTCCAGCAGATCTGCATGCGCAGGAGCCTCCGTCTCAGTGATAATCGACGATCTCGACGTCATGGACCTCGCCCTCCTTCCAGACAAAGCAGATGCGCCGCTGGTCATTGACCCTGATCGAATGCTGGCCGGCGCGATCGCCGCGCAGGATTTCCAGGCGATTGCCGGGCGGCGTCCTGAGATCGTCGAGACGGCGCACCGCGTGCAACATCTGGAGCTTGCGCCGAATCACCAGCTCCAGCGCCGCAAAGCGTCGGACCGGCCTGTCCTTGAACAGCAACTCGGCTTCGGACTGCGCAAAAGACCCGATCACCTCTGCAAGTTATTACGCCATGAGTATTCCGTCTAGAGGAATAGGAGAGCATCATGACCATCATCGCCTTCATCGGACTCGGCAATATGGGCGGCCCCATGGCCGGCAATCTCGTCAAGGCGGGGCATGAGGTGCGCGCCTTCGATCTGGTGCAGGCCTCGCTGGACGCGGCCGCCGAGCTCGGCGTCACCACTGCGGCATCCGCCCGCGACGCGGTCGACGGCGCCGAGGTGTTGGTGACGATGCTGCCAGCCGGCAAGCATGTGCTCTCCGTATGGGGCGACATCCTGCCGGCCGTGAAGCCAGGCACGCTGCTGATCGATTCCTCGACCGTGGATGTCGCCAGCGCCCGCCGCGCCCATGCGCTGGCGACCGAGCATGGCTGTCTGGCGCTGGACGCGCCGGTATCGGGCGGCGTCGGCGGCGCCAAGGCTGCGACGCTGACCTTCATGGTCGGCGGCACGGAAGAGGGCTTCGCGGCGGGGGAGCCGATCCTCGCCAAGATGGGCCGGCGCATCGTGCATTGCGGCGGGCCGGGCAATGGCCAGGCCGCCAAGATCTGCAACAACATGATCCTGGGCATCTCGATGCTGGGCGTGTCGGAGGCCTTCGTGCTGGGCGAGAAGCTCGGCCTGTCGCACCAGGCGCTCTACGACGTCGCCTCGACCTCGTCGGGCCAGTGCTGGTCGCTGACGACCTATTGCCCGGTTCCGGGCCCTGTGCCGACTTCCCCCGCCAATAACGGCTACAAGGCCGGGTTTTCGTCGGCGCTGATGCTGAAGGACATGAAGCTGTCGCAGGAGGCGGCGCAGGCGGTCAGCGCCAGCACGCCGCTGGGCGCCGCCGCCGCGCAGCTCTACGCGCTGCACAACGGGCTCGCCGACGGCGCCGCGGATTTCTCCGACATCATCAATATGCTGCGAGGGCGCAGCGGCGCGTGAAGGTCATAGCCGCCTGGCGCGCGGCGAAGCCTTTCGGACGGACACTCGACACTGCAGCCCGGCCCATCCCATGCGATGATCCTGGCCGCGCGGCATGATCCCTTGCGCGCGGCCACCTCTGATCCTAGGAGGGATGGCATGACCGACAGCTCCAGCCGCCGCGAACGCTCGGCCTATACCGGCTTCGCCACCAGCCCGCTCGACCGCCGCGCCGACCTGCGTGACCAGCCCGATTCCGTCGCGGCCCTGCGCCCGCGGCCGGAGACGCGCTTCGTCGTCGTCGCCGGCGAAACGCCGATCCTGAAGCGGCTCGACGGCGAGACGCAGACGGTGTGGTTCGACCGAGACGAGAGCGAGCGGCTCGGCGCCGGGCTGGAGGAGGCTTTCCTCGGCGTCGACGCCGATGGCGCGCCGCGCTTCGCCAGGTTGATCGACAAGGGGCTGACCGATGCGCTGCGCGAGCGCCCAGAGCTTCTGGTCACCGATCTGCGCTCGGTCGCGCTGAAGCGGCTGGTCACGAAGGACGAGCTCGGCCCGCTCGGAGAGGGCAAGGCGCTGCTCGACTGGCATGCGCGCCATCGTTTCTGCGCCCAGTGCGGCGGTGCAACGGAGCCCGGCGCCGCCGGCTGGAAGCGGCAATGCACCGCCTGCGGCGCGCAGCATTTTCCGCGCACCGATCCGGTGGTGATCATGCTGGCGACGCGCGGCGACAACTGCCTGCTCGCCCGCCAGTCGCGCTTCGCGCCGGGCATGTATTCCTGCATCGCCGGCTTCGTCGAACCGGGCGAAACCTTCGAGGATGCGGTGCGCCGCGAGACCTGGGAGGAAGCGGGCCTGCGCGCCGGCGCCGTGCGCTATCTCTGCTCGCAGCCCTGGCCCTTCCCGTCCTCGCTGATGATCGGCTGCCTGGCCGAGGCGCTGAACGACGACATCGTGCTCGACGGCACGGAGCTGGAGGCCGGTCGCTGGTTCAGCCGCCAGGAAGCGCTGCAGATGCTGGAAGGCACGCACCCCGACAATCTGTTCTGCCCGCCCCATATGGCGATCGCCAACACCTTGCTGAAGGCCTGGGCGCTGGAGGGCGAGGAGGCGGTCTGATTTGAGGCGAATGGCGAATGGTGAGTGGCGTGGAACTTTCAGCTTATTTCGCCACTCGTTACTCGCCATTCGCCATTCCGCCTACTCCCCCGCTTCCGCCAGGCTGTCGCGGAACGGATGCGCCGGGTAGACGCCGAGAATCTTCACTTCCTTGGAGAAGAAGGCGAGTTCATCGAGCGCGCGGCGCAAAGCGGGATCGTCGGGGTGGCCCTCGACATCGGCATAGAACATCGTCGCCGAGAAATGGCCGTCGACCATGTAGCTTTCGAGCTTGGTCATGTTGACGCCGTTGGTGGCGAAGCCGCCCATCGCCTTGTAGAGCGCGGCCGGCAGGTTGCGGACCTGGAAGATCAGCGTCGTCACGATCTTGCCCGCGCCCTGGCGGGCGAATTCCGGATATTTCGACAGGATGACGAAGCGCGTGGTGTTGTGCTTCTCGTCCTCGATATCCTCCATCAGGATCTCGAGACCGTAGACCTCAGCGGCGATATGCGGAGCGATCGCGGCGCGGGTGGCGTCCTTTGCCTCCGAAACCTGCCGGGCCGAGCCGGCGGTGTCGGCTGCGACCTCGGCCTTGAGGCCGAGCTTGCGGATGATCTTGCGGCATTGGCCGAGCGCGTGGATGTGGCTCTGCACCGTCTTCAGCGTTGCCAGGGTTGCGCCCTTGACCGCCATCAGATGGAAGCGGATCGGCAGGAAATGCTCGCCGATGATGTGCAGACCCGAGCGCGGCAGCAGATGATGGATGTCGGCGACGCGGCCGGCGATCGAATTGTCGATCGGGATCATGCCGTAGCGGGCCGAGCCGTCGCTGACCGCCGCCAGCGCATCCTCGAAGGTGGCGCAGGGCAGCAATTGGCAATCGGGGAAAGCCTGCAGCGCGGCCTGAGAGGAGAAGGCGCCGGGTTCGCCCTGGTAGGATACGATGACGGACATGGGCGTTCAGGCTCCGGCGGTGGTTTTGAGGACCGCGCGGGCGCGGTCGAGATCGGGCGGGGTGTCGACGCCGCGCGGCACGTGATCGATGATCATCGCATCGATGCGCATGCCATCCTCCAGCGCGCGCAGCTGTTCCAGGCTCTCGCGCTTCTCCAGCGTCGATTGCGGCAGGCTGACGAAACGGTCGAGGGCGCGGCGGCGATAGGCGTAGATGCCGACATGATGATAGAGCGGCCCCTCGCCATAAGGCGCGGTGGCGCGGGTGAAATACAGCGCCCGCAGCCGGCCCGGCGCAACCTCGCTGCCCACCAGCTTGACCACGCTGGGCGCCGTCTTCTCCTCGTCATCGGTGATCAGGCCGACGAGCGTGGCGATGTCGACCGCCGGATCGGAGAGCGGCAGGATCGCAGCCGCGATGGCCACGGGTTCGAGCGTCGGAAAATCGCCCTGAACGTTAACGATGACATCGTGCAGCCCGTTCGGATCGAGGATGTCGGCCGCCTCCTTGATGCGGTCCGAGCCCGAGGGATGCGCTTCGCTGGTCATCACCGCGCGTCCGCCCGCCGCTTCGACGGCCGCGCAGATGTCCTGGGAATCGGTCGCGACCGCGACGGGGCCGATGCCGGCCGCGACGGCCTGGCGCCAGACCCGCACGATCATCGGCTCGCCATGGATGTCGGCCAGGGGTTTGCCGGGAAGCCGCGTCGCCTTCATGCGGGCGGGGATCAGGATCAGCGGGTCTGACATCGGGCTCACGGCTCGGCGGCGGGGATTGCATGGGCGCGCCACCGGGATGGGAGGCGTCAATAAGTCTCAAAGCGGAGCGTGCTTATACGAGTTGCAAAGAAGCGCGCAAAGCGGTTAAGCAACGCGCGGGTGTCGGGGCTTTTCAGGCCTCGGCGAAGCCGTTGTCTAGCCTGCCGCGTTGATCGCGCCGCAGGACCGAGGGTTCCGACGCGATGAATATCGAAGCCAACAAGATTGCCGGCGCGGTTCTCTCCACGCTGCTCGTGGTGATGGGCCTCAACATGGTCTCGGGCATCGTCTTCGCCCCCAAGAAACCGGCAGTTCCAGGCTTCGACCTGCCCAGCGACGAGCCGGTCGCGGCGGCGGCAGGACCGGCCGCTGCGGCGGAAGAGCCGATTGCGGTGCGCCTCGCTAAGGCCGACCCGGCCAAGGGCGCCTCGGCCGTCGGCGCCTGCAAGGCCTGCCACACCTTCGAGAAGGGCGGCGCCAACAAGGTCGGTCCGCATCTCTATGACGTCTATGCCCGCCCCAAGGGCTCGGTCGCCGGCTTCGGCTACTCCGCCGCGATGAAGGCGAAGTCGGGCGAGGCCTGGGAGGCCGAGCAGCTGGACGGCTTCATCAAGAATCCGAAGGCCTATATGCCGGGCACCTCGATGGCCTTTGCCGGCCTCGGCAAGCCCGACACCCGCGCCGATATCGTCGCCTATCTCAACACGCTGGCGGATGCGCCCAAGCCGCTGCCGAAGCCCTGATCCGTCGCCGGCGGGATCGACCCCGCTGGCCACGCCGATATGACCCAGCCGGGCGCCTGCGCCCGGCTTTTTCATGCGCCCGCCTTGCTGTCGCCGCGCGGCCAGCGCACTGCCCATGGCGCCTCAGTCACTTCGCGACATAATAGGCCGCGAATCGCC
>JBKBRD010000082.1:0-10475 GCA_046292405.1 Allobosea sp.
CCTTGGACGCCTCGATAGCGGGATCGGCTTCTACCGCTTCGCCTACAACGGATCGGAGCGGGCCTATGTCGGCGTCATTGCGCAGGAGGTCCTGCCTGTCGCGCCATGGGCGGTGCGCCGCGGCGGTGATGGCTATCTGCGTGTCGTTTATCGTGAAATCGGCGTCGCCTTCCAGACCTTCGCGGAGTGGCAGGCGTCTGGTGCGCGCGTACCCGCTGGCCTCTGGCGCTGACAAGAGGAGACCGATGATGAGGATTTGGCCCGCCATGCGGATCACCCTGCGAAGGGCGTGCGGCGCCGTCGTTGTCTTGCTCGCGACAGCGGCGTCGGGCGTTGCGCAGACTGCGTTCACCTCGCCATCCGAGGCGAGCGCGGCCTTGGCCGAGGCGGCGCGCGCCGACGACATGAATCGGTTGCGCGCCATCATGGGCGTCGCGGGGCGAAAGATCGTGTCCTCGGGCGATGCGGTCGCCGACATGGCCGATCGTCGCCGTTTCGCGGCGGCGTATGACAGTCGGCATTCCGTCTTCCAGAAGGGCGACACCGCCACGCTGCTTGTGGGCGAGGACGAATATCCCTTCCCGATCCCGATCGGCCGCGGCCCCAACGGTTGGCGTTTCGACGCGGCTGCCGGCCGCGACGAGGTTCTCGCCCGGCGGATCGGCCGCAATGAGCTAGCCGCCATACAGGCAAGTCTCGCGGTCGCGGATGCGCAGCTGGACTATGCCGCCAAGGATCGGACTGGCGCAGGCAAGGGGGTCTATGCTCAGAGGATCGTCAGCCGCACCGGCGCCAAGGATGGGCTCTACTGGCCAAGCGCGGAAGGCGAAGAACTCAGCCCGCTGGGAGAGCTTGCGGCGCAGGCTGCCGCCGAAGGTTACCGAGCCGGCGCGGCGCAACAGCCGTTTCATGGCTATCGCTACAAGATCCTCAGTCGACAAGGCCCGGCAGCGCCGGGTGGCGCCATCGATTATGTCGCAGGCGGCAAGATGATCGGCGGTTTCGCGCTTCTGGCTTATCCGGCCGAATATGGCGTCTCCGGCATAATGAGCTTCATAGTCAATCACTTAGGGACGATCTATCAAAAAGATCTGGGGGCGGAGACGACCAAAATCGCTGCCCGCATGCGCACGTTCAATCCAGACAAGGGGTGGGAGAAGGTGACGATGCCGGCCGGCCAATAGGATTTTTTGGAAACAGGCTTGCCGATGGCGTGATCGCTGCCCGCCTCGTGGCGGTGGGCGCCAGGGTCGCTTACCCTTGTTTCCGTCCCATCCTGAAATTGATCGCCATCAATTTTGACTGAAGAGCGGCCGCTATCATGAGTGGGGCTCTTGCCGAATTACTCCCTGAGAGGATCTCACCGAAGCCGGGCAGCCGCTTTTGCGATGGGAATGAGAGGGGCGTCGAGACGGTGCGGTTCTTCAACGGGAAGCAAGCGATTTCGAACGGGCGGACTAAACGTTGGAGAATTTCGATGTCGAAGCATCTGGGCTGGATATTCGCAATGGCGCTCGCGGCTGGCCTCGCGGGCTGCGCGACGGCGCCGACAATCACGACGCAGACGGTCGTCGTCGCTGGCGTCGGACCGGTCGAGATCGAGCGGCTCGATGTCGAGATTGTGGATGTCAGGCCGGCCGAGCGCATGGTGAGCGTGCGGCAAGGCCGCCGCACATGGGATGTTGCGGTGCCCGAGGTGTTCGGCAATCTCAGGAACATTCAGCCTGGAGACCGGGTCGCCATCCGCCGCGTCGAGGGCGCCGTCGTCGAAACGAAGCGCGCCAGGAAGGGCGCACGGCCCGGCATCGTCTACACGGAGGCCGTCAGCGGTCCGTTCCAAAACTTGCCCGACAAGTTCGTCGTCCGGACATTGGAGGTGACGGCGCGCTTCGATGCGTTCGATCCGGTTTCCGGTGTCGTGAATTATGAGGGCCCGTTGGGATCGCGCTCCCAGACTGTCCTCGATCCCGCCATCAAGCAGGATCTGAGACGCCTGCGGCGCGGCGACATGATCCAGCTGACGCTCGCCGAAGCCTTCCATTTCGAGAAATATTGATTTCAACGGCGTCATCGCCGGGCCGACCGCAGGCGAGGATATCGTCAGACCGAGACACGCAGGGAGGCTTTACCGCCTCCCTGCGCTGCCGTTCGGCATGAGAATCTCGCCGCGACCGGCTCAGCATGATCTCTGCTGGCCCGGAACTTTCGCTGCGATGAAGGACGCATCGCTTGCTCGCTGACCGGGGCGATGCGGGTGAGCGGCAGCCGATCTCGGCTGGGATGAGGCGCGCCCAGGCCATGGCGATCCCGCCGCCGGCATCGCGACCTTGCCGCACCGGCCCGATATTCATCAGGGCGCAATGGCTGACTGTTGCCGCCGACTCCGGATTGCGCCGCTGCTTCTGAAATCGCATGCAAGCCTGTACGCATAATCTGTGGGCCGCGATAGGGTCCGGCCAGACGCCCTCAGGAGACATCGACCCGTGCCGCCCGGACGCATCCTCAGCACCGACCAGATCGCCCGGCGCGCGCGCGATATGCCCGGCGCCGAACGTCTGAACACGATGATCCATCTCGGTTGCGCCGATCCTGCAGAGCTCGGCAGCGACCATCTCTGGCCGCGAAGAGGGAGGAACCGATGAAGATCGCGATCATGGGGGCCGGCGCCGTCGGCTGCTATTACGGCGCCAGGCTGGCGCAGGCCGGGCACGCGGTGACGCTGATCGCGCGGCCGCAGCATGTCCAGGCGCTCGAGCAGCGCGGGCTGATCTTCGAGACGCAGTCATCGACCGAAACCGTGGCGGTCTCCGCGACTGCCCAGCCCTCGGGCGTGGCGCAGGCCGATATCGTCCTGTTCTGCGTCAAGTCGGGCGACACCGCATCGGCCGGCCAGGCGATCGCGCCTCATCTCGCAGATTCAGCGGCGATCCTCAGCCTGCAGAACGGCGTCGACAATGCCGAGCGCCTGCGGGAGGCGCTGGGGCGCGAGGTCATCCCGACGGCGGTTTATGTCGCAGCGGAGGTGGTAGGTCCGGGCCATGTCAGGCATCACGGGCGTGGCGAGCTCGTGATTGGGCCCGGCGCCGCCAGCGCGGAGATCGCCGCCGCGTTCGGGCAGGCCGGCATCCCCACGGAAGTCTCCGACAACGTCATCGGCGCGCTCTGGACCAAGCTGATCGTGAACTGCGCCTACAACGCTTTTTCGGCTATCCCGCAGCTGCCCTATGGCCGAATGATCGCGGTCGACGGGATCAAGGACAGCATGACCGACATCGTCGAAGAATGCCTGGCCGTGGCGCGGGCGCGCCATGTCCAGGTCGATGAAGGCATCCTCGAAAAGGTGCTCGCGCTCGCCGCCACGATGCCGGAGCAGCTCTCCTCGACAGCGCATGATCTGGCGCGCGGCAAACCGACCGAGATCGACCATCTCAACGGCTATGTCGTCAGGACCGGCGCGCGGCTGGGGGTGGCGACGCCTGCCAACCGGTTGCTGACCGCCGTGGTCAAGCTGATGGAGGCGCGAGCCTGCGCCTGAGCGCGCCGGCCCCGATGCGATGCTCGCCGGGCCGCCATGCCGTAACGTCAGTGCAGCCGGCGCGGCAGGCACTCCTTCGATTACATGGCGGTGACCGCGCAGCAGCAGCGCTGGGCGGATGGCTGAGCGCGCGGCGAACCACGCCTGACGCTCCCGGCTCCGGAGCCTATCTCCATCATGACGCGGACGCCCATCGCCCCAGCGCGGACGGTGGGCGGGGGGAGGGAACGGGCGCGGCATCCAAGCGTTTGCACCACGCAACGCATAGGGAACGAGACCGCGCCGTGGTCCTCGCGCCTGTGCACCCAAGCGATGGTGAGTTTCATGCCCAAATCCAAAGGACGCGGCGCGACCGGCGGCCCCCCCGGCAATGGCGGCGAAACCCACCAGACCGCTTCAGCGCCCGAGGCGCGCATCACCACCAATCATGGCGTCCCGGTCAGCGACAACCAGAACTCGCTCAAGGCCGGCCGGCGCGGCCCGACCCTGCTCGAGGACTTCGTCCTTCGCGAAAAGATCCAGCATTTTGACCATGAGCGCATTCCCGAGCGCATCGTCCATGCGCGCGGCTCGGCCGCCCATGGCTATTTCGAGCTGACGGACTCGCTGGCCGAGTTCACCAGCGCCAAGATTCTGACCGAGGTCGGGGTCAAGACCGAGCTCTTCACCCGCTTCTCGACCGTCGCCGGCGGGGCCGGCTCGGTCGACACGCCGCGCGACGTGCGCGGCTTCGCCGTCAAATTCTACACCAGGGAGGGCAACTGGGATCTGGTCGGCAACAACATCCCGGTGTTCTTCATCCAGGACGCGATCAAGTTCCCCGATCTGATCCATGCGGTGAAGATGGAGGCCGATCGTGGTTATCCGCAGGCGGCGAGCGCGCACGACACCTTCTGGGACTTCATCGGCCTGATGCCGGAAGCCACCCATATGGTGATGTGGGCGATGTCCGACCGCACCATTCCGCGCTCGCTGCGCATGATCGAAGGCTTCGGCGTCAACACCTTCCGCCTGATCAACGACAAGGACGAGGCGACGCTGGTCAAATTCCACTGGCGGCCCAAGCTCGGCACGCAGTCGACCTGCTGGGACGAGGCGGTGAAGATCGCCGGCGCCGACCCGGATTATCACCGCCGCGACCTGTATGAGGCGATCGCCGCCGGTCATTTCCCGGAATGGGAGTTCGGCGTCCAGCTGCTCAGCCAGAAACAGGCCGACGATCTGCCTTTCGACATCCTCGACGCGACCAAGCTCATCCCCGAGGAGCTCGTTCCGATCCGCTTCATCGGCCGCATGGTGTTGAACCGCAACCCCGACAACTTCTTTGCCGAGACCGAGCAGGCCGCCTTCCTGCCGACCAACATGCCGCCGGGCATCGACGTCTCCGAGGATCCGCTGCTGCAGGGCCGGCTGTTTTCCTATCAGGACACGCAGCTTTCCCGCCTCGGCACCGTGAATTTCCACCAGATCCCGATCAACCGGGCCAAGGGCTGCCCCTTCCAGAACCTGCAGCGCGATGGCCAGATGCAGACGCAGGTCTTCAAGGGGCGGGCGAATTACGAGCCCAACAGCCTCAGCCAGGCCGGCGAAGAGGGCGGCCCGCGCGAGGATCCCAAGGGCGGCTTCCGCAGCTTCTCCCTGCCGATGGAAGGCGCGAAGGTGAGGCTGCGCGCCGAAAGCTTCGCCGACCACTACTCGCATGCGCGGCTGTTCTTCCACTCGCAGACCGAGATCGAGCAGGCGCATATCGCCAGCGCCTTTGTCTTCGAGCTGTCGAAAGTCTCGCTCGACCATGTGCGGATGCAGGTTCTCGCCAATCTGCGCAACGTCGATGAGAGCCTCGCCAAGCGTGTCGCCGAAGGCATGAACATCGCGCTGCCGAACGCCTCTGCGCCGGCCGTCGCGCCGCAGGACATGGCGGAGTCGCCCGCGCTGCGGATCGTCGGCAAGTACAAGGAGACGCTGGAGGGCCGTGCCGTCGGCATCCTGGTTTCCGACGGCGCCGATGGCGCGCTGGTCTCAGCGCTCAGGAAGGCGGTCGAGGGCGAGGGCGCGACGGTCAAGCTGATCGCGCTCAAGGTCGGCGGCGTCACGCTGAAGGACGGCTCGAAGCTGAAGGCCGACGGCCAGCTGGCCGGCACGCCGTCGGTGATGTTCGACGCTGTCGCGCTGATGCTGTCCGCGGAAGGCTGCGCGGCTTTGCTGAAGGAAGGCGCGGCGATCGATTTCGCCAAGGACGCTTTCGGCCATCTCAAGGCGATCGGCTTCAGCCCCGAAGCCAAGCCGCTGCTCGACAAGGCCGGCGTCGTGGCCGATGCCGGAATCGTGCAGCTCACCGCCAAGGCCGAGGCGTTCCTCGCCCCGGCCCGGACGCGGCAATGGCAGCGCGAACCGAAGGTCCGCACCCTCGCATGAGGCGTTGACCCGGGGGCCTGAGGGCGCGCCAGGCGGAGCGAGAAGGCGGCGCTTGTGCCGCCGACCGGCCGGGCGCGCCCTTAGCCGTATCGGGCGCGCCGGCTTGCCGGATTGAGCATGCGCGCTCCCTCACGGAACTTACGGGCGGCCATTCAGTATAGCTCACGGGCATTGGCTCGATGGGGATCTGAAATGAGACTGCGCAACGTGTCGGCCGCTGCTCTGGCCATGTTACTTGGCCTGGCCCAGCAACAGGCCCTGGCCCTGACGGCCGAGGCGGTCAATGGCGCGACCTTCGCCAGCCGGCCTGCCGCGCCGCAGACCGGGCCGGATCCCTTCATCGTCAAGGCGCAGGTGCTGCTCAGCCGTCGCAGCATTTCGCCCGGCGTCATCGACGGTCTCGACGGCGAGAACGTGCGCAAGGCTGTCGCGCAGTTTCGCCGGCAGGAAAATCTCCCGCCGGGCGAAGAGCTGGACGAAGAGGCCTGGGCCGGTCTGAGCGGCGACAGGGTGACCGATATCGTCGGCACATATGAGATCACGCAAAAGGATGCGGGTTACGATTTCGCTGAAGCCATTCCGCGCGACTACGCCAAGCAGGCCGAGATGAAGCGCCTGTCCTATGTCACGCCGCAGGAGATGCTGGGCGAGCGCTTCCATATGAGCGAGGGGCTGATCGCCGCGCTCAATCCCGATGCCAGGCTGACCCGCCCCGGCGAGCCGCTGCTGGTGGTGTCGGTGCAGCGCACCCTCGACAAGGGCAGCGCCCGGCGTCTGGAGGCCGTGAAAAGCACCGGCATGCTGGTGGTCTACGGCGAGGGCGATGCGATCCTCGCCAGCTATCCCGCGACCATCGGCAGCGACGCCACGCCGTCCCCCAGCGGGGAGCATACGGTCGAGCGGGTCGCCCGCAACCCGAACTATACCTACGATCCCGAAAAGAACTTCCAGCAGGGCCGCAACACCGACCGGCTGGTGCTGCCGCCCGGTCCCAACGGGCCTGTCGGCACCGTCTGGATCGCGCTTTCGAAACCGACCTTCGGCATCCACGGCACGCCCGAGCCTTCCAAGGTCAGCAAGACCAACTCGCATGGCTGCGTCAGGCTGACGAATTGGGACGCCGAAGAACTGGCCAATTTGGTCGCGCCCGGCGTGCCGGTGCGGTTTGTGGACTGATCGGTTGCGCAGCGGAGTGCGGCGCGCGACCCTGGGCATCCTCGTCAGCCTGCTTTGGCAGGGGGGTGGGCTGCCCGCCGAAGCCCGTGCGGCGGGGGGCGAGCGCAAACCCGCGCGCCCCGCGCTGGCCCGGCCGGTCGCCGCGCCCCTGCCGCCGCGGCGTCCGGTGGAACTGCGGGCGACACAGCCGAATCCGCCGGCGCGCAGGCCTGCGACGAGATCGGCCACTGCCGAGTCTGCGCCTCCGACCCTACGCCCGGCGGTTGATTCCGAGGCCGGAAGCCCGGCCAACCCGGCAGGCCCTTTCCCGATGGGCACGCCCGCGGCGGCGGCCTCGGTATGCCTCGCCGAATTTGCGGCGAGCGGCGCGGAAGCTCTGGCGAACCCCGCCGACACCGGCAGCGGCGACTGCGCCATCGACGATCCCGTCACCTTTCAGCGCATCAGGACCGCAGAGGGCGGCGTGATCGCGCTGGAGAGCGCGGTCACGCTGCGCTGCGCCTTCGCCGTCGAGGTGGTGCGCTGGGTCAAGGACGATCTCGCCGCCATCGCGGCGGCCGAGGGCCGCAAACTGGCCAAGCTGACGAGCGTCGGCGGCTACGCCTGCCGCGGACGCAACCGCGTCGCAGGCGCGCCGCTCAGCGAACATGCGACGGGCAACGCGCTGGATCTCGGTTCTCTGCAGATGCAGGACGGCCGCAACGCCACGCTTTACGGCCGCGAAGCGGAGACGAAGACGCTGCGGGAGGCGGTGCGCAAAAGCGCCTGCGCGCGCTTTGCGACCGTGCTCGGTCCCGGCGCCGACGCCTCGCACCAGGACCATCTCCATGTCGATCTGCGCCAGAGGCGCAGCGACTACAAGATGTGCCAATGGACGGTCGACTGAGAGCGCCGCTGAAAGAGTTGAGGCAACGCAAGGCGCCGTGCCGCGCGCGTGATAAGGTGGCGCGGAGATGATCGTGCGCCAGGCGGTCATGCTGGACGATCATGCGCATCGCGATTCTCACCGACATCCACGCCAACCGAGAAGCCATGGAGGCGGTTCTGGAGGCTGTGGCCGAACTCGCTCCGGATCGTCTCGCATTGCTCGGCGACATCGTCGGCTACGGTCCGGACCCGGTCTATGCGGTCGAGCGTGTGGCTGGCCTGGTCGCCAATGGCGCGCTCTGCATTCTCGGCAATCACGACGAGGCGGCGCTTCTGGCACGCGCGGGCATGACCCCCAACGCCGAGGAGGCGATGCGCTGGACGCGCCGCCAGCTCGGCGCCGATCATCTGTCCTTTCTGGCCGGGTTGAAGCTCAGCGCCGAGATCGAGGACGCGTTGCTCGTCCATGCCAGCGCGAGCAATCCCGGCAAATGGCCTTATCTGAACGATAGCGATGCGGCCGCCCGCTGCCTTGCCGCCTGCGCGGCCAAGCTCGTCTTCTGCGGCCATACCCATGTCCCGGCGATTTATTACGGCCGGGCGGGGCGCAAGCCGGTGCATTTCGCGCCGCTGCCGAATCGGGCTGCGCCGCTTTCCGCGCTGCACCGCCATGTCGTCGTGGTCGGCTCGGTGGGACAGCCGCGCGACGGCAATCCGGCTGCGTGCTTCGCGCTGCTCGACACGAAGGCCGCGACGGTGACGATGCAGCGCGTGCCCTACGACACCCGCGAGACGCACCGCAAGATCGCTGCCGCCGGCCTGCCGGATTGGCTTGGGCTGCGCCTCCATATCGGCCGATGAGCAAGGACGCCCCGGCATGAACCGCTTGGACATCGGCACGACCATAGACGGCTTCACGCTGACGCAGCGCATGCCGTCGGGCGGCATGGCTTCGCTCTGGCGGGCGACGCACGACGCGCATCCCGGCCCGATCGTTCTGAAGATTCCGACGCTCGAGCCCGGCCAGGATGCCTCGATCATCATCGGTTACGAGGTCGAGGAGCTGATCCTCAAGCGGGTGTCGGGTCGCCATGTCCCCCGCCTGCTGGCGACAGGCGATCTCGCCGCCACGCCCTACCTGGCGATGGAGTTCGTCGCCGGCGAAGGGCTGGCGCGCATCGCCGAGCGAGGGGCTCTACCCGCCGACGAGGTGGCGCGCATCGGCGCCCAGATCGCGGTGGCGCTCGCCGATATCCACCGCCAGGGAGCGGTCCACCTCGATCTCAAGCCGCAGAACATCATTCTTGCCCCGCATGGCGCGGTGCTGCTGGATTTCGGGCTCGCCCGCCATGTCGAGCTGCCTGATCTGCTCGGCGAGGAAAGCGACGTGCCGATGGGCACGGCGGCCTATATCTCGCCCGAGCAGGTGCTGGGCGAGCGCTCGGACATGGCGAGCGACATCTTTGCGCTGGGCTGCATCCTGTATCAGCTGGCGACGGGGGAGGAGCCCTATGGCCGCCCCTCCACGGTCGCCGGAATGAAGCGGCGGCTCTACCATGCGCCGAAGCCGATGCGGGCGATCGATCCGCGTCTGCCCGCCTGGTTGGAGCAGATCGTCTCGCGCTGCATGGAAGTCGATCGCGGCCGGCGCTACGCCGACGCCGGCAAGGTGCTCTTCGACCTGCGCCATCCCGAGCAGGTCGTCCTCGCCAGGCCGAGGCGGCGCGAGCGAACGCTGCTGCAGCGCCTCGTCGCCCTGTTTCAGAAGAAGGATGAGCGCGAACTGGTCGGCCGGCCGACGCAGCCGGCGCGCCGGGCGGGTCCGTCGCTCATTCTGGTCGCCGTCGATCTGTCCGAGGGGCCGGGCGATCTGGCCGAGGCCGTGCTGGCGGAGACGGCGCGGCTGCTGGCGGCCAGGCCCGATTCCTGGCTCGCCTGCCTGACGGTGCTGAAGACGGAGATCATCCGCGAGACCGCGCTCGCCGACGAAACCGGCCAGTTGGTTTACGTCAAGCGGCTGGTGGCGCTGCGGGATTGGGCGCATCCGCTGCATCTCCCCGATGAGCGGATCAGCTTCCATGTGCTCGAGGCCGTCGGCGCCGCCGACGCCATCCTGCGCTACGCCGAGCACAACGATATCGACCACATCGTCATCGGCGCCCGCTCATCCTCCGCCATGCGCCGCCATCTCGGCAGCGTCTCGACCAAGGTGGTGGCCGAGGCGCGCTGCTCGGTCTCGGTCGTCAGGCTCAAGGGCCCGCGCGAAGCGCCGGCCTGACGCGCAGCGCCATAGCGGCCATGCGAAAAAGGCCCCGCCATCTCTGGCGGGGCCTTCGTTTCAGGGCAGCCGCAAGCGGGCTGACGACGTCTTACTTGTTCTCGTAGGTGAGAATGTCGCGATCCTTGGTCTCCGGGACGAAGAGCATGCCGATGACGAAGGTCATGAGCGCAATCACGATCGGGTACCAGAGGCCGTAGTAGA
>JBKBRD010000083.1:0-10359 GCA_046292405.1 Allobosea sp.
AGGTGGCGGCATGAGCCTGCTCGAAGCGGTCCGCTCCGCGCTCGGCGCCATCGGCGCCAATGCGCTGCGCTCGGCCCTGACGATGCTCGGCATCATCATCGGCGTCGCCGCCGTCATCGCCATGGTCGCGATCGGCTCGGGCGCGCGCGAACGCGTGACCTCGCAGATCAAGTCGCTGGGGGCCAATCTCGCCATCATCCAGTCCGGCAACGTGACGCAGGGCGGCGTCAGGCTCGGCGCCGGCGCCTCATCGACCCTGACCGACGAGGATTCCCGCGCCATCCTCAAGGAGGTCGAGGATGTCGTGGCGGCCGCGCCGGTGATCGTCACCCGCGCCCAGGCGATCTATGCGGGTACCAACTGGTCGACGCAGATCACCGCGACCGACCTCGATTTCTTCACGGCGCGCGAATGGGGCATCGAGGAGGGCCGGCTGTTCGAGCCGGAGGAACTGCGCCGCGGCGAAATCGTCGCCATCATCGGCCAGACGGTGGCGCGCAACCTGTTCGGCGAGACTAACCCGCTCGACCAGCAGTTTCGCATCCGCAACGTCCCCTTCAAGGTGATCGGCGTGATGGCGCCCAAGGGCCAGTCCGCTCTGGGCCAGGACCAGGACGACGTCATCTTCGTGCCGCTCGACACCGGCCGCCGCCGCATCGTCGGCCGTAACTATGCGCGCGACGCCTCGGTCCAGACCATCATGGTGAAGTTCGCCAGCGAGGATGCGATCAATCCCGGCATCGCGCAGACCCGTGCCCTGTTGCGCCAGCGCCATCGCCTCAGCGACGATCAGGACGATGATTTCGCGGTGCGCAACCTGACCGAGATCGCCAACACCGCGACCGCCGCCGCCAACACATTGTCCTGGCTGCTCGCGGCCGTCGCCGCCGTCTCGCTGCTGGTCGGCGGCATCGGCATCATGAACATCATGCTGGTCTCCGTCACCGAGCGCACCCGCGAGATCGGCCTGAGGCTCGCGGTCGGCGCCCGGCAGCGCGATGTGCTGGCGCAATTCCTGATCGAGGCGACGACGCTCGCCACCATCGGCGGCGCGGTCGGCATTGCGCTGGGGGTCGCCGCCGCCCTGACCATCGCCAGCATCGCCGGCTGGCCCTCGGTGATCTCGGCCGAGACGATCCTGATCGCGGTCGGCGTCTCCGGCATGATCGGCGTCTTCTTCGGCTTCTACCCGGCGCGGCAGGCGGCGCGGCTCGATCCGATCGAAGCGCTGCGCCGAGAATAGCGCGTATGAGATCCGGGAAAGACTCGCTTAACGGGTGATGACTACTGTTTGCATTGTCATCAATTCGATACTGCAGCTACTGATTCAGGGTTCATAACGATCAATGGATGGCGTTGCCCGGCAGCTTTACGATCAGGCTATCGCGCCCGCTGCCATCGGCGCCTGGGAGTGCCGGCTCGATGGCGAAGCGCTGAGCTGGACGGACGGCGTCTACGATCTCTTCGGCTTCAGGCGCGGCTCGACGCTGTCGCGCGCCGCGACTCTCGACCACTATGAGGACCAGTCCCGCCGCGAGATGCAGGCGCATCGCGCCCGCGCGCTCAGCTCCGGCCAGGGCTTCCTGCTCGACTGCCGGATCAAGAGCGCCAGGGGCGAGGCCCGCTGGATGCGGCTGATCCTCGGCGCGCAGACCGAGAATGGCCGCATCGCGCGCATTTTCGGATCGAAGCAGGATGTCACGGCCGAAAAAGGGCTGTGGTCGGCGCTGCCGGGGGTGGCGGCGCGCGACCCGCTCACCGGGCTCTCCGACCGGCGCAGCCTCGAGGCGACCGTGGCCACATTGGCCGCGCGCCAGGGCGACGGCGCCGAGCGCTTCGCGCTGATCGTCATGGACATCGACCGCTTCGGCAGGATCAACGAGCTCTTTGGCCACGCCGCCGGCGACGAGTGCCTGCGCAGCATCGCCGGACGGCTGGCGCGGATCTTTCCCGATGCATTGTCGGTGTCGCGCATCGGCGACGATGAATTCACGCTGCTGCTGCGGCTGCCGGGCGGCGCCGGGCAGTTGGCGCCGGTCCTCGAGGGCGCGCATCGGCTACTGGCCCGGCCGGTGCCGCATGGCGCATCCGCCATCGAGATCGGCATCTCGGTGGGCGCGGCGGTGTTGAGTCCGGCGCACCGCAGCGAGCCGCGAAAACTCTTCGCCGAAGCCGATTCGGCGCTCTATGTCGCCCGCGCCGCCGGCCGCAACCGCGTGCGCATCTTCGAATCCCTCATCGCCGCGCGCCAGCCGCAGTCGCTCCCCGCCTGAACGCAAAGAGCCGCGCCCAGAAGGCGCGGCTTGCCTGGTGCGGCCGAGGAGCGCCTCAGCCATTCACGCTCTTGACGATCTCGGCGACGTTCGTTCCGAACGCTTCCGCCGTCTTGAGATCGCCCTGGATCATCTCATCGACGCCGGCGTCGGAGGGCGAGGTCACCAGCAGGCCCTGATAGCCGCCGAGATTGTTGAGGTCGTCGCGCGTCGCCGCCTTGTTGTTGGACGGGTGCATGCCGGTGCCGGTCCAGAGCATCTTGTGCTGCGCCGCGAGCAGGGCGAGATAGCCGATGGTCGAGCCCTTGTCGCCGTTTAACGTCGCGGAATTGGTGAAGCCGGCGGCGATCTTGCCCTTCCAGTCCATGGTGTACCAGGGCTTGCTCGAGGCGTCCGCGAACTTTTTGAACTGCCAGGACACCATGCCCATATAGGTCGGCGAACCGAAAATGATGCCGTCGGCGGCCTTCAGCGTGGCCCAGGCGGCCTCGGGCACATTGCCTTCCGCGTCGATGGCGATGAGATCGACCTTCGCGCCGGCGGCGGCGGCGCCCTTCTGGACATGCTCTGCGACCTTGGCGGTGTGGCCGTAGCCGGAATGATAGACGATGGCGATGCTGGTCATGACGGGAAACCTCTCCTGGGAACAACCGTGCCCCTTGGTGCGACCTAGATGTTGCAACGCGGGAGAAGCTTCAATGGCCAGACGATTGCGGCCATGCAGGATCGCTTTGGCAGATCGGCAATGTCAGCCGGAAAACGTCGTCAATTCAAGGGTTTGACGAAGACGATCTGTCCGCCGGGCTCGCGGCCCATGTCGCGCCAGCCATGCGCGCGGTAGAAGCGCTCGGCCCGCGTGCCGGCCCCCGTCGTCAGCCAGGCCTGGCGATGGCCGGCCTCCGCCAGCGACGCCAGGGCCGCATCGAGCAAGGCGCGCCCGATGCCGCGCCGCTCGAAATCGCGATCCAGGAACAGCGCCCAGATCAGCCCGGTCTGGTGGTTGGCGCAGGTGAACCCCGCCACCACGCCATCGACCTCCGCCACCAGGAAGATCGCCTGCTCGCGATACCAGGCCACCTCCTCGTCACTGACTTTCGACGGGTCGGACAGGACGTTCTCGGTCACCGCCATGCGGATCGCCGTGATCCGCGGCTGATCGGCCGGCGTCGCCTTGCGAAGCAGGAAAGGTTGGCCGCTCATCTCAGCGCTTGCGAACGAATTCGGTGCGCAGAACGAGCCCCCTGATCGCATCGTGACGACAGTCGATCTCCTCGGGGTCGTCGGTCAGGCGGATCGACTTGATCACGGTCCCCTGCTTCAGCGTCTGGCCGGCGCCCTTGACCTTGAGATCCTTGATCAGCACGACTGAATCGCCATCCGCCAAGGGATTGCCCGAGGCGTCGCGGACCTCTGCGCGCGGCGCTGCGGCGGCAGCCGCCATCTCGGAAGCCGGACGCCATTCACCTGTGGCTTCGTCATAGACATAGTCGTCATTGTCGTCGGCCATGTCGGGCTCCGATTGTCGCTGCCGGTCGCTCCGGCCCGCTTCGCCTAGCCTAGACGAACGCGGAATTCAACGGGCGGCCGATGTGAAAACCAAGTGCATCCCACCCCTGAGCCCTCGTCCTGAGGAGCCGCGAAGCGGCGTCTCGAAGGGCGCTTCATGAGGCTCCGGAGACAGTTGGAGCATCCTTCGAGACGGCCCTGACGGGCCTCCTCGCAGATGAGGGCTGATCTTGTATATCCCTGAAAACAGCTACTCCGCCGCTTCCAAGCGATACGCCGCCGGCTCGTAGTTGAGGATCGGCGCCAGCCAGCGCTCGACCTCATGGATCGGCATGCCCTTGCGCGCCGCGTAATCCTCGACCTGATCGCGCTCGACTTTGGCGACGCCGAAGTAATAGGCGTCCGGATGCGACAGGTAGAGTCCAGAAACCGACGAACCAGGCCACATTGCGAAGCTCTCGGTCAGCTTCACGCCGATCCGCCGTTCCGTCTCCAGCAGGCTGAACAGCGTTGCCTTCTCCGTATGGTCGGGTTGGGCCGGATAGCCCGGCGCGGGGCGAATGCCGCGATACTCCTCGCGGATCAGATCCTCGTTGGCGAGCGCCTCATCGGGGGCATAGCCCCAAAATTCGGTGCGCACCTTCTGGTGCATGCGTTCCGCGAACGCCTCGGCGATGCGGTCGGCCAGCGCCTTCACCATGATCGAGCGATAATCATCGTTGTCGCGCGCGAATTTTTCCGAGATCCGCTCTTCTTCCGCACCTGAGGTGACGACGAAAGCGCCGATGTAATCGGGTGCGGTCCCCTCCGGCGCGACGAAGTCGGACAGGCACATATTCGGCTTGCCGTCGCGCTTGGAGAGCTGCTGGCGCAGGCCGTGGAAGGTCGCCAGCCGCTCCTGTCGGCTCTCGCCGGTGTAGAGCCGGATATCGTCGCCCACCGCATTCGCCGGCCAGAAACCGACGATCGCCTTGGGGTTGAACCAGCGCTCCTCGACGATGCGCTTGAGCATCGCCTGCGCATCGTCCCATAGCGCGCGGGCCGCCTCGCCCTGCTTCTCATCCTCCAGGATCGCGGGGAAGCGCCCCTTCATCTCCCAGGTCTGGAAGAAGGGCGTCCAGTCGATCACCGGCACGAGATCGGCCACGTCATAGGTGCGGAAGACGCGGGTGCCGAGGAAGCTCGGCTTCGGCGGGACATAAGTCGTCCAGTCCGGCCTGAAGGCGTTGGCGCGCGCCTTGACGAGCGGCAGGCGCTGCTTGTCGGCCTCGGATCGCCGATGCGCCGCCGAGACCTTGGCGTATTCGGTGCGGATGCCCTCGACATAGGCCGGCTTCTGATCCTGCGACAGCAGCGCCGAAACGACGCCGACGGCGCGCGAGGCGTCGGTGACGTAGACGGCCTGGCCCTTCTCATAGGCGGGGTGGATCTTCACCGCCGTATGCACCCGGCTTGTCGTCGCCCCGCCGATCAGCAGCGGGATGTCGAAGCCTTCGCGCTCCATCTCGGAGGCGACGGTGACCATCTCGTCGAGCGAAGGCGTGATCAGCCCTGACAGCCCGATGATGTCGACATTCTCCGCGCGGGCGGTGTCGAGGATCCTCTGCGTCGGCACCATGACGCCGAGATCGATGACCTCGTAATTATTGCACTGGAGCACGACGCCGACGATATTCTTGCCGATGTCATGAACATCGCCCTTCACCGTCGCCATCAGCACCTTGCCGGCGGCCGAGCGCTCGGAACCGCCATTGAGGCGCTTCTCCTCCTCCATGTAGGGCATCAGATAGGCCACGGCCTGCTTCATCACGCGGGCCGACTTGACCACCTGGGGCAGGAACATCTTGCCGGCGCCGAAGAGGTCGCCGACCACGTTCATGCCCGCCATCAGCGGTCCCTCGATCACATGCAGCGGCTTGTCCGCGAGCTGCCGGGCTTCCTCGACATCGACGTCGATGAACGCGGTGATGCCGTTGACCAGCGCATATTCGAGCCGCTTCTCGACTGGATCCTCGCGCCAGGCCATGTCCTTGCCGGAGAAGGACACCGAACCGTCGCCTTTGAAGCGGGGCGCGGCGTCGAGCAGCCGCTCGGTCGCATCCTTGCGGCGGTTGAGGACGACATCCTCGCAGAGCTCGCGCAACTCGGGATCGAGACCGTCATAGGAGCCGAGCTGGCCGGCATTGACGATGCCCATATCCATGCCGACCTTGATGCAATGATAAAGGAAGACCGAATGCATCGCCTCGCGCACCTTCTCGTTCCCGCGGAATGAGAAGGACAGGTTGGAGACGCCGCCCGAGACATGGGCATGGGGCAGCGTCTCGCGGATCGCCTTGGTCGCCTCGATGAAGTCGACCCCGTAATTGTCGTGTTCCTCGATCCCCGTCGCGACGGCGAAGATATTGGGGTCGAAGATGATGTCTTCCGGCGGGAAGCCGATCGTCTCGGTCAGCAGCTTGTAGGCGCGGGTGCAGATCTCGATCTTGCGCTGGAACGTGTCGGCCTGGCCCTTTTCGTCGAAAGCCATGACGACGACGGCGGCGCCATAGGTGCGGCAGATCCGCGCCTGCTCCAGAAACGCCGCCTCGCCCTCCTTCATCGAAATCGAGTTGACGATCGGCTTGCCCTGGATCGTCTTCAGCCCGGCCTCGATCACCGGGAACTTCGAGGAATCGACCATGATCGGCACGCGGCTGATGTCCGGCTCCGAGGCGATCAGGTTGAGGAATTCGGTCATGGCGGCCTGCGAATCCAGCAGGCCCTCATCCATGTTGACGTCGATCACCTGCGCGCCATTGGCGACCTGGTCGCGCGCCACGTCGAGCGCGGCGGCATAGTCGCCCTCCTTGACCAGTTTGCGGAACTTGGCCGAGCCGGTGACATTGGTGCGCTCGCCGACATTGACGAAGGGGATGGTCTCGTCGAGCGTGAAGGGCTCCAGGCCCGCCAGGCGCAGATAGGGCTTGATCACCGGCACGCTGCGCGGCGCCTTGCCGGCCACCGCCTGGGCGATCGCGCGGATATGCTCGGGCGTGGTGCCGCAGCAGCCGCCGACCATGTTGACCAGACCGGCGTCGGCGAATTCCGCCAGCATGCCGGCCGTCGCTTCCGGACGCTCGTCATAGAGGCCGAATTCATTGGGCAGCCCGGCATTGGGATAAGCGCAGATCAGCGTGTCGGCGACGCGCGAGAGATCCTTGATATGCGCCCGCATTTCGCGCGCGCCGAGCGCGCAATTCAGCCCGACCGTCAGCGGCGCGGCGTGGCGGATGGCGTTCCAGAAGGCTTCCGTGGTCTGGCCCGACAGCGTCCGCCCCGAAAGATCGGTGATGGTGCCGGAGATCATCACCGGCAGCCGCAGCCCCTTTTCGCGATAGACCTCCTCGATCGCCACGATCGCCGCCTTGGCGTTCAGCGTGTCGAAGATGGTCTCGACCAGGATGATCTCTGCGCCGCCGTCGATCAGCCCGCGCACCTGCTCGGCATAGGACTCGCGAACCTGATCGAAGCTCACGGCGCGGAAACCGGGATTGTTCACATCCGGCGAGATCGACAGCGTGCGGTTGGTCGGGCCGATGGCGCCGGCGACGAAGCGGCGGCGCCCATCCGCCTTCTGCGCCAGCGCGGCGGCCTCGCGCGCCACCTTCGCGGCCTCGACATTCAGCTCATAGGCCAGCGCCTCCATGCCGTAATCGGCCTGGGCAATCTGGGTGGAAGAGAAGGTGTTGGTCTCGACGATATCGGCCCCGGCCTGGAAATAGGCGAGATGGATGTCGCGGATCGCCGCGGCCTGGGTCAGCACCAGGAGGTCGTTATTGCCCTTGAGATCATGGTTCCAGCCCTTGAAGCGCTCACCCCGGAACTCGGCCTCGGACAGTTTCAGATTCTGGATCTGCGTGCCCATCGCGCCGTCGAGCACGAGGATGCGCTCCGAAGCGGCCTGGCGCAGCGCGCGCTCGACCTCGGCGCCGTCGATGGGGGTGAGCATAGTGTCAGACATCAGGGGTACTTTCGCGAGATCGGAGCGTTCAATGATTGCCTTCGAGGGCGGAAAGCCGCTTCTCGATGGCTTCGATCCGCTCTTCGACTTCTGCTGCCGCGTAGCGGCCAAGCACGGACTCGCCGAAAGCGGCTTGCTTCACGCTCTCGAGTCGCTTCTTGAGATCAGCCATATCTGAACGCATCTCTTCTTGAAACGCCGTGCCTTCTGCGCGCATCTCCCGAAGAAGCCGCAAAACGAGGTCATTCGGCTCACTCATCAGGCATCCTCCAGCGAACTCCCAATATAGGAAGAATCCGCAAGCTTTGTTACTCGGCTGCCTCTGCCGCCTGCGCCGCCGCCTTTTCAGGTTTCAGCCCGACCAGATGGCAGATGGCGTAGACCAGATCGGCCTTGTTCATCGTGTAGAAATGCAGGTCCGAGACGCCTCGGTCGACCAGGTCCAGCACCTGCTCGGCGCAGACGGCGGCGGCGACCAGGCGACGCGTCGCCGCGTCGTCCTCCAGCCCCTCGAACCGCTCGGCCAGCCAATCCGGCACCGAAGCGCCGGTCTTGCGGGCGAAATTGGCGGTCTGCTTGAAGTTCTGGACGGGCACGATGCCGGGCAGGATCGGGATGTCGATGCCCCGCGCCCGGACCTTGTCGAGATAGCGGAAATAGACGTCGTTATCGAAGAAGAACTGGGTGATCGCCCGCGTCGCGCCGGCATCGACCTTCTTCTGCAGCGCATCGATATCGGCGTCGAGCGAGGCCGCCTCGGGGTGCTTCTCCGGATAGGCGGAGACCGTGACCTCGAAATCGCCGACGCCCCGGATCCCGGCGACGAGGTCGCTCGTCTGGTCGTAACCCTGGGGATGCGGCTCATAGACCGTGCCGAGCCCGCCGGCGGGGTCGCCGCGCAGCGCCACGATATGGCGCACGCCCGCTTCCCAATAGGCGCGGATGACATCGTCGACCTCGTCGCGGCTGGCGGAGACGCAGGTGAGATGCGCCGCAGGCTTCAGCGCCGTCTCCTCGACCATGCGCTTGACCGTGGCGTGGGTGCGCTCGCGGGTCGAGCCGCCGGCGCCATAGGTCACCGAGACGAAGGCGGGGCCGAGCGGCTCCAGCCGGCGCACGCTCTCCCACAGCGCCGTCTCCATCTCCGCGGTCTTGGGCGGAAAGAATTCGAAGGAGACGCGCGGACGGCGCGAGCCATGGCGGCTGGGACGAAAAGCGTTCATCAGGCGACCTCGAGCGTAGGCTGGCGCTGCGCGGACTCCGCCGGCCTGCGCCGGTCCTGCCCTCGCCACAGCATGACGGTGAGCTGGGCTGCGGCCCCGCCCTGAACCTTGATCTCCTCGGCCAGATCGCCGTCGAGACCGGAATCGCCGAACCAGCCGGCGATCTGGGCCTTGGCGAAGCCGAGGCGGCGATGGGCGTGTTCGGTCCGCAGAAATTCCATCTCATGCGGCGCGAAATCGACCACGATGAGCTGACCGCCGGGCGCGAGCATAGCCGCCGCCTCGCGCACGGCGCGGGCGGGATCGTCGAGGAAATGCAGCACCTGGTGGATGATGACGAGGTCGAAGGAGCCACGCGCAAAGGGCAGCGCGTAGATGTCGCCCTGGCGCAATTCGACGCGCGACAGCCCCGCCTGCTCGAGATTGGCCCGCGCCACCGCCAGCATGGCGTGGTTGGCGTCGACCCCGACCGCACGCTCGAACAGCGGCGCGATCTTCTGCAGCATCCGGCCGGTGCCGGTGCCGAGATCGAGCACGGCCCGTCGGCGCCCGGCGCCGACCGCCGCGGCGACGGCGGCCTCGACAGCCTCGTCGGGCACATGCAGGGAGCGCAACCGATCCCAATCGCGCGCCACCGAGGCGAAATAGCTCTGCGCCACCTCGGCGCGGGCCGCACGCACGGCGGCGAGCCGCTCACGGTCGGCCGCCAGCACGGGATCCGACGGATCGAGCCAGCCGGCCAGCGCCGAGGCCATCGCCCCGCCCGCGCCCGTCTCGTCGAGCCGGAAAAAGGCCCAGGCCCCTTCCCGCGAACGACGCAGCAGCCCGGCCTCGGCGAGAAGCTTGAGATGGCGGGAGATGCGCGGCTGCGATTGCCCGAGGATGTCTGTCAGATCCGACACGGAGAGCTCGCCCTCCGACAGCAGGGCCAGAATGCGCAGGCGCGTTTCCTCGCCCGCCGCACGAAGGCCGGCGAGAAGCACGTCCGAACTGACCTTAAGCGGTTGACGCAAACCAAACCTCGTTCATCCAAAAAGATATAAAGATATCTTTATATGGAAAACGGCGACTGCGCAAGCGTCTCGATGCCGGCGTCGGATGAGGCGTCTTGCAAGAGCCCGCATGCTGACGGAACTGGCGATGCAGCTTTATCGAAGGATGATCCAGCGCGATGGAGCCCCCTGGAGCATCCTTCGAGACGGCCCTTCGGGCCTCCTCAGGATGAGGGCTTGAGGGGTTGAGAGGTCGCAAATCAGCGCCGAGAGCCAGCGATGACCATCGGCGACGGCATTCCTAAACCCCGTGGGAGCCGCGTCAGCGGCGTCTCGAAGGATGGTCCAGGTGGCTCCGAGCC
>JBKBRD010000084.1:0-10330 GCA_046292405.1 Allobosea sp.
GGGCGACCACCTTGGCGACTTCCTCGATGCCGTTGGCCTGTTCGGCGGAGGCGCTGGAGATGTCGCCGAGCGCCGCTGCGACGCTGCTCGAGGAGGTCACGATCTCCGACAGGGCCGTTCCGGCGTCCTGCACCAGCTGCACGCCGCTGGCGACCTGCTGCGTCGAGTTCGAGATCAGCTTCTTGATGTCGTTTGCCGCCTCGCTGGACCGCTGCGCCAGCGCCCGCACTTCGCTGGCGACCACGGCGAAGCCCTTGCCGGCATCGCCGGCGCGCGCCGCCTCGACCGCTGCGTTGAGGGCCAGCAGATTGGTCTGGAAGGCGATATTGTCGATCACGGTGATGATCTCGGCGATATCGCCCGAAGCCTGCTCGATGCGCTGCATCGCGCCCACCGCCTCGGTGACGATCGTGCCGCCGCGCCTGGCCACGTCATTGGCCTGCGCGCCAAGCACTGTCGCCTCGCGGGCGCGGTCGGCGCTCTGTTTGACGGAGGCCGAGAGCTCCTCCGTCGTCGCAGCGGTCTCCTCGAGGCTGCTCGCCTGCTCTTCGGCCCGCTGGGCGAGATTGCGGCTATCATGGCTGATGCGGGTCGCGCCGGACGTCACCTGCAGCGCGATGTCGGAGACGGTGTTGAGGACCGACGAAATCAAGTCCAGCAATTCGTTGACGCCCCGGCAGAGTTCGCCGATGTCGCCGGATTTGCCGGTCATGGCGATGCGCCCGGTCAGATCCTTGTTCATGGCCGCCTGCACCACGCTGCGCGTCTCGGCGACGGCGGCGCTCAGCTCCTCCTGCGCCTGGCGCTGGCGGCTGATGTCGGTCGCAAATTTCACGACCTTGTAGGGCCTGCCCATCGCGTCCAGTATCGGATTGTAGCTGCCCTGGATCCAGACCTGGCGGCCGCCCTTGCCGATGCGCAGGAACTGGCCCTCGTCGAACGCGCCGCGGCCGAGCCTCTCCCAGAAGCGGACATAGTCGGGGGATCTGGCCTCCTCGGGCGGGACGAACAGGCTGTGATGCTTGCCGATGATCTCGGCCTTGTCATAGCCCATGGTCGCGAGGAAGTTCTCGTTCGCGTCGAGGATCTTGCCCTTGAGATCGAAGGCGATGACGGCCTGCGACCGGTTGATCGCCACGATCTGACCGTCGAGATCGGCGACCTCGCCCTTGAGCCGGGTGATGTCGGTCGCGAATTTGATGACTTTCACCGGCTTGCCGGCCCTGTTCAGGATCGGCGTGTAGGTCGCCTGCAGCCAGATGCGCTTGCCGCCCTTGCCGATCCGGAGAAACTGGGCCTCGATCGCCTCTCCCGCCTTGAGCCGCGACCAGAAGGCGGCATAGTCGGGGGAGGCGGCGTAGGTCGTTTCGACGAAGAGGGCGTGATGTTTGCCAACGACCTCCTGCTTGTCATACCCGACCACCCGCAGAAAATTGTCGTTGGCGTCGAGGATGCGGCCCGTCATGTGGAATTCGATGACTGCCTGGGACCGTCTGATCGCCGCCGCTTCGCCTGCAACGCCATTGCCGCCAAAAATGCCCAGTGCCACGGTCCGTTCCTCCGAAATTGTCAGGCGGCCCATGCCGTCTTACGATGCCTACCCTATGGTCAGCAAACTTACAGTAAGGTTAATTGACGAACCGTTTGTACAGATTGGATGACAAAAATTTTCTCCTGAAGTGATTTATTTTCTGGCATGACCCAACGCAGGGCCTCGCCCTGTCGCAGCACCGCACCAAAACCGGAGAGCACTATGGGCCTGGCGATTCTCGGAATGCTTGCTTTAGTCGTCGTCTACGCGATCATGACGTATAATGGGCTGGTCGCGATGCGCCAGAGGGTCGGACAAGCTTACGCCGACGTCGATGTCCAGCTGAAGCAGCGGCATGACCTCGTCCCCAACCTGGTCGAAACCGTCAAGGGCTACGCCACGCATGAGCGGGACACGCTCGACGCGGTGATCGCCGCGCGCACTGCCGCGCTGGGCGCCGGAAGCATGCAGGCGCAGGCGGCGGCGGAGCAGCAGCTCTCGGGCGCCGTCGGCCGGCTGCTGGCCCTGGCGGAGGCCTATCCGGACCTCAAGGCCAGCGCGAATTTCCAACAGCTGCAAACCGATCTCGGCCATGTCGAGGACAAGCTCGCGGCGGCGCGGCGCTTCTTCAACAACGCCGTGAGCGAATACAACGCCTCGCTCCAGGCCTTTCCGGCCATGCTGTTTTCCGCGCAGATGGGCTTTGCGCCGCGCGAATTCTTCGACGTCGGCGAGGCCGCGCGGGTCCAGCTCGACAAGCCGCCCGCCGTCAAATTCTGACCGGCTCGCCACGACCGGAGCGACCGCCGATGTCCGGCCAGGCTTTTGGACTCTACAGCCATCAGCGCAGCAACCGCATCAGGTCGCGCGTCCTGATCGCCGGGCTGTTTCTGCTGATCTATCTGCTCGGCTGGGGGTTGATCCTGATCGGCTACGGCTATGAAGGCGGAGGTGGCGTCGGCGCCGCCAACGCCCTGTTTCTGCGTTGGCTGCCGCTGTTGACCGCCATCGGCGCCGCCTGGGTCTTCATCGGCTACCGCATCAATGTCGGCCTGATCGGGTCTCTCGCCGGCGCCAAGGCGATCGGGCGCGGGGACGATCCGAAGCTCTACCGGATGCTCGAGACCCTCTGCATTTCGCGCGGCATGAGCGTGCCGCGGCTGGCGCTGGTCGAAAGCGAAGCGCTCAACGCCTTCGCCAGCGGCGTGAACGAGGCGCAGTTCACCATCACTGTGACCAGCGGCCTTCTCGCGCAGCTCGACGACGCCGAAATCGAAGCGGTGCTGGCGCATGAGCTGACGCATATCCGCAATGGGGACGTCAAGCTGATGATCGTCGCCGTGGTCATCGCCGGCGTCATCTCCCTCATCGGCGAGGTCGTCTTCCGCGGCCTGTCCCGTCGGGACATGCGCTCCTCCGACGACGGAAAGAAAGGCGGGGGCGCGGCGCTGCTGCTCGGCTTCGCCGTAGTGGCGCTCGCCTGGCTGCTGGCGGTCGTGATCCGGCTCTCGCTCTCGCGCAGCCGCGAATATCTGGCGGATGCGGGGGCGGTGGAACTGACCAAGAACCCGGACGCGATGATCTCGGCGTTGCTGAAGATCGCCGGACGCGCCGATATCGAGGGCGTGCCATCGGGCGTCATGGATATGTGCTTCGAAAACGACCCGGATGATTTCGCCGATCTGTTCTCGACGCACCCATCGATCACCAAGCGCGTCCAGGCGCTGGTCGAGACCGCCGGCGGCCGCATTCCGTCCATGCCCCCTCACCCGCCCAAAATCGGCCAGCGCCAGCCTTTGCCGACCATGGTGGAGGAGTCGGCGGCGCGCAGCGGGACGGGCCGTGGACCTTGGGACACGGTGGGTCGCTGAAACAGGAGGCGAGACAACCTTCGCGTAGAGGTTGACAGAATTACATTCTTAAAGTTGCATTCCTCAACGGCATTTGCCGCGTGGGGTGCATCATGATCCTGAATCAGCGTTCCGAAGCCAACCTCGCCGGGGTTCATCCCGATCTCGTCAAGGTGATCCGCAGGGCCGCCGAGATCACGGCCGTGTCTTTCATCGTCACCGAAGGCCCGCGCACCCTGGCGCGCCAGCGCCAGCTGGTCGCCAGCGGCGCCAGCCAAACCCTCAAATCCCGTCACGTGCCGGACATGAATGCCTGCGGCGTCGCCTGCGCCGTGGACGTTGCGGCGTTGGTCGGCAAGACCGTGCGCTGGGACTGGCCGCTCTATGAAAGGCTGGCGGTGGCGGTGAAGCTCGCCGCCGGCGATGTCGCGGTTCCGATCGAATGGGGCGGGGATTGGCGCAGCTTCAAGGACGGGCCGCATTACCAGTTACCCTGGCGCGACTACCCCTGAATGCCGCGCCGTCAGCGCCCGTTGCGGGCCCAGTCCAGCGCTTCCTCGAGACGATCATCGCCCCAGAACAGCTCACCATCCTCGGTCACGAAGGTCGGCGCCCCAAAGATGCCGAGCGACTTGGCGTATTCGGTCTCCGCCTTCAGGCGCCCTTTCACCTCCTCGCTGCGCGAGGCGGGAAAGGCGACGCCGGGATCGGCGCCGGCCTGCTTCAGCGCGGCGCTGAGCACGGCCTCCTCGGCGATGTTCTTGCCCTCGCAGAACTGCGCCCGAAACAGCGCCTTCGAAAAGCTCGGCATCCAGCCTGCCTCCCGCCCGGCCAGCGCAATCCTGGCGGCGATGAGCGAGTTCTGCGGAAAGGTTTCCGGGCGCGAAATCGTCAATCCCTGGCGACCGGCGCGGCGCGAGACATCGCGCCACATGTAACGGCCCTTGTTGGGGAAAAGGTTGAAGGGAGAGGTGGTCCAGCCCTGTGCCGCGAAGATCGGCCCGAGGAGAAAGGGCCGCCAACGCAGGGTGATGTCCGCCTTCTCGGCCAGCTCTTCGATCCTGAGAGCGCTCAGGCAGGAATAGGTGGAGGCAAATTCATACCAGAAATCCAGTACTGGGCGATTCGGCATCAAGCCTCCGACTCGGTCTTCAAGGGTTCAAGTCGCGCCCTGCAAGCTTGTGCTGCCAGGGGCGGGACCGCAAGGGCGGATGCGCGGTCTTCCTCGCCAGCCGAGGGCGACCATCCACATCGATCCATCACGCTCATACGCCAGATCGATCAGAAGGTTCCGATTGCGTCCGCCGATGCCGTGGGATAGTGCGCCAATGAGCCAAAATAACGGCCAACCCGGCCGCAATTCGACGGGGTCGCCAGACCCTCGCAGCAGGACAGCAGAGCATGACGGACAAGCGCGTGAAGAAGGTCGTCCTCGCCTATTCCGGCGGTCTCGACACCTCGATCATCCTGAAATGGCTGCAGACGACCTATGACTGCGAAGTGGTGACCTTCACGGCCGATCTCGGCCAGGGCGAGGAGCTGGAGCCGGCGCGCCAGAAGGCGCTGCTGCTCGGCATCAAGCCGGAGAACATCTTCATCGAGGATCTGCGCGAGGAGTTCGTGCGGGAGTATGTCTTCCCGATGTTCCGGGCGAACGCGGCCTATGAAGGCGTCTATCTGCTCGGGACCTCGATCGCGCGGCCTCTGATCGCCAAGAAGCTGATCGAGATCGCCGAGAAGGTCGGGGCCGATGCGGTGTCGCATGGCGCCACCGGCAAGGGCAACGACCAGGTCCGCTTCGAGCTGACCGCCTATGCGCTCAAGCCTGAGGTGCATGTCATCGCGCCCTGGCGCGAATGGGACCTGCGCTCGCGCGAGCAGCTGATCGCCTTCGCCGAGCAGCACCAGATTCCGATCGCCAAGGACAAGCGCGGCGAGGCCCCGTTCTCGACCGACGCCAACCTGCTGCACGTCTCGTCCGAGGGCAAAGTGCTGGAGGATCCGGCGCAGGAAGTGCCCGATTATGTGTTTTCGCGCACCGTATCGCCCGAGGATGCGCCGGACAAGCCGACCTACATCACCATCGATTTCAGCAAGGGCGATCCCGTCGCCGTCGATGGCGTCTCGCTCTCGCCGGCCAAGCTGCTGACGCGTCTCAACGAGCTCGGCCACGACAACGGCATCGGCCGGCTCGACCTCGTGGAGAACCGCTTCGTCGGCATGAAGTCGCGCGGCATGTACGAGACGCCGGGCGGCACCATCCTGCATGTCGCGCATCGCGCCATCGAGTCGATCACGCTCGACCGCGGCGCCGCCCATCTCAAGGACCAGCTCATGCCGCAATATGCGGAGCTGATCTATAACGGCTTCTGGTTCTCGCCCGAGCGCGAGATGCTGCAGGCGCTGATCGACAAGAGCCAGGAATTCGTCGCCGGCCAGGTTCGGCTCAAGCTCTACAAGGGCGGCGTGCATGTGGTGGGCCGGTCCAGCCCCTATTCGCTCTACGACCAGGACCTCGTGACCTTCGAGGAAGGCGCCGTCGCCTATGACCACCGCGACGCGGCCGGCTTCATCCGGCTGAACGCGCTGCGGCTGCGCACGCTGGGACAGCGCAAGAAGAAGCTCGGCCTCTGAACGACCGCTTCGGCCTGCATTGGATCGCTGACGGGCCGCCCCTCAGGCGGCCCGTTCCATGTCCAGCCGCGCCTGCCGCACGGCCGGGAAATGCGTCTCCGCCCATTCGACCAGCCCGAGCAGCGGGACTGCGAAGCTGCGCCCCAGCGGCGTGAGCGAATAGGTCACGCTCGGCGGGACTGTCGGCCGGACGTCGCGGTGGACGAGCCCATCCGCCTCCAGCGTCCGCAGCGTCTGAGTCAGCATCCGCTTGGAAATGTCGGGGACCAGGCGGAGCAATGCGCTGAAGCGCTTCGGCCCGGTCGCCAGGGCGCAGATCAACAGCGTCGACCAGCGATCGCCGATCTGGTCCAGCAGCCCCCGAACCGGGCAGCGCTTCGGGTCGAGACCGGCCGTCTGCCAGCCCTCGAATTTGGCGCCGAGCGCCGCGCAGGCGTCCATCTGGTTCCTCCCGGGTAACCTGGTGACGAGAAAGTGCCGTCTTCCGGCCTCTCGCGAAGGTCTCTATCTGAGACTGAGTTATCACAAGAGACCGGAGCCTTCCATGTCCCAACCTCTCTATGCCGTGACCGGCGCCAGCGGCCAGCTCGGCCGCCTCGTGGTCGCCGCCCTCGCCCAGCGTCTCGGCGCCGCCGCCGTCGTCGCGATCGTCCGCGACCCTGCCCGCGCAAACGGGCTGTTCCCGGAGGGCGTCGCCATTCATACGGGCGATTACGACAGGCCGCAGCAGCTTTCGGCCGCCCTCGAGGGCGTCGAGCGCCTGCTGTTGATCTCGTCGAATGCGATCGGCCAGCGCGCGACCCAGCACTGCAACGTAATCTCTGCGGCAAAGCAGGCCGGCGTCGCCCGCATCGCCTACACCAGCGTGTTGCGCGCGGACACTTCGCCTCTCGGCCTCGCCGAAGAGCATCGCCAGACCGAAAGCGCGCTGGCCGAGAGCGGGCTGCCCCACAGCCTGCTGCGCAATGGCTGGTACACCGAGAACTACGCTGCCGCGATCCCTGCGGCCCTGGCGCATGGCGCTCTGATCGGCAGCGCCCGGGACGGCCGTATCGCGAGCGCGGCAAGGACCGATTACGCCGATGCGGCGGCCGTTGCCCTGATCGGCGACGAGGCGCCGCGCGTCGTGCATGAGCTGGCCGGCGACGCTTCTTATTCGCTGGCCGAGTTCGCCGCCGAGCTGTCGCGCCAGGCCGGCAGGACCGTCCCTTATGTGGACATGCCCGAGGCCGACTATCGCGCCGCGCTCACCGGGGCGGGCCTGCCGGAGGGGCTCGCCACGCTCCTGGCCGATGCCGACGCAGCTGCGGCCAAGGGCGCGCTGGATGACGAGACAGGCGCCCTCTCCCGCCTGATCGGCCGCCCGACGACGCCCTTCGCCAGGACGATCGCGGACTCGCTGCGCGGCTGAAGCTGAACCATCGCGCGTCTCGGGCGTTGGAAGGCACCCACACCCGAGAGGCTCGACATGATGCGCTTCGTCCCGACCACCCTGCTCGCCGTCTGCCTGATCGCCCTGCCCGCGCAGGCGCAGACCGCAGGGCCGACTTCGCCGACGCCTCCCGAGAAATCGGCCTCGCCCGAGATCACGGCCTGCAAGGCCACGGCTTTAAAGACGATCTCGGCCAAGGAGCCGGAGATCAAGGACATCTATATCGACGAGGACGGAGCCTCGATCGCGACGGCCGAAACCATGGTCGAGGAGACGCCGATCACCAAGATCATCATGGGAGAGGCCTATCTGCGCACCGATCGCTCGGACAAGCCGCGCCGCTTCCTCTGCCTGATCGGCGAGAAGGGCAAGGTTCTGCTGACCTTTTTCACGGTGCGCTGAACCTCAGCCGGCGGCAGGGGCGCAAGCGCGCTCGTCGCCAGGCTGCGCTTCCTCAGGCCTTGTCGACGACCGTCGTCTGCGGCCGGTCGCGGCCGCTGGCCAGTTCCTCATGCCAGGCGCCATCCTTGTCCTGATACTGGATGCCATCGGTTTCGCCGGAGACCGTCTGCCGAGCGGCGGCGTCGGCTGCGGCCGCGAGAGCCGCCTGATGGCTGGGGAAGGTCTCGGAAAACACGTCGCCGACCTTGTAGGCCCAGCCGCCATCATGCTCGACGACCTGATATCTAACGGTGACCATGGCTCTCTCCTGCTTTGCGGAGGCAACCCGGGCCCGGCGCTCCGGTTCCCTAGAGCGGCCGATCTGACTGACTCAGATCAGCCGCTCTATCTCTTTGTTTTGTCGCATCGTCTCATCCATCACCCGGTACCCAGTTGGTGGGATGACGCTCTAGTCGCCGGCGCCGGCATCGGCGGCGCGCAAGCCCTCGAGCGCCGGCATCGAGGTGATGTTGTAGCCGGCGTCGACATGGTGGATGTCGCCAGTGACGCCGCCGGACAGGTCCGAGAGGTAATACAGGGCCGAGCCGCCGATCTCCTCCAGCGAGACCGATTTGCGCAACGGCGAGTTGGCGCGCTGCCAGGAATACATGGCGCGCGCATCGGAGATGCCGGCGCCGGCCAGGGTCCGCACCGGCCCGGGCGAGAGCGCGTTGACGCGGATGCCGCGCGGGCCGTAATCGGCGGCGAGATAGCGCATGCTGGCTTCGAGCGCAGCCTTGGCGACGCCCATGACATTGTAGTTCGGCATCACCCGCGTCGAGCCGCCATAGGTCAGTGTGATCATGCTGCCGCCCTTGGGCATAAGCTGCGCGGCGCGCTTGGCGGCTTCGGTGAAGGAGAAGCAGGAGATCACCATCGTCCGCGAGAAGTTCTCGCGGCTGGTGTCGGCATAGAGCCCCTTGAGCTCGTTCTTGTCGGAGAAGCCGATGGCGTGGACCAGAAAATCGAGCGTGTTGCGCTCGGGATCGCCACCCCAGGCGGCGTCGAGCGCAGCGAAGGTCGCGTCGACCGAGGCGATGTCCTCGACATCGCAGGGCAAGACCAGCTTCGAGCCGATGCTCTCGGCCAGCGGCTTGACGCGCTTGCCCAGGGCATCGCCCTGATAGGTGAAGGCCATCTCGGCGCCATGGGCGCTGAGCATGCGCGCGATGCCCCAGGCGATGGAGTTCTGGTTGGCGACGCCCATGACGAGGCCGCGCTTGTTGTGCATCAGGGGGAGCATTGGGACGGCCTTCGAGTCAGGGATTGGCGAGCGCATCGCGAAGATCGGTTCGGCTGAAATCATTGCCGACGAAGAGGATCGCGGCGTCGCGGATCTTGGCGCAGGCATAGGCGAAGCAGTCGCCCATGTTCAACGCCGCAGGATGCCTGCCCTTGCCAAAGCGCGCGAAAGCGGCGAGCGCAGCCTCGGTATGGACCTCCTCGATGGAGGCGACACTGATGCCGGCGCGCGTCACCAATTCCCGCACTTCCAGCAGCGCCTCGTCCACGGAGTAATTGGCGATGCGTGCGACGGCAAGAGCGGTTTCGTAGACCGCAACTGGCGAGGTGAAAAAGACCGCATCACGCTCCAAGCAGTCCAGAACGCGATCAGCCAGCGGCTCGGCGCCTATGACGGCCGTCAGAGCTGAGGCATCGACGAAGATCATGTCTCGCCGGAGAGCCAGTCAAAGAAGGCCTTATCCGCCTTCAGCCCGGTCCGGCCCCGTGCCGCAACGCGCGCCTGAATGCCACGGACATGCTCGCGCAACGGTCGCTTGTCGGCGCGCTCCATGGTCCGCTCGACTCTTGCAAGCTTCTCGGCGACAGCGACGCGCACGGCTTCGGTCAACGACGCACCCGTTTTCGCCGCGAGGTCCCGTACGATACGATCAGTTTCGCGGTCACGAATATGGAAGGCCATCGAAACCCCCTGTCTAGACGAAAAGCATAAGCGTCTAGACGCGGCCTGTCACGCTTCCAGCTTCTTCAGCACGATGGTGGCGTTGGTGCCGCCGAAGCCGAAGGAATTCGACAGCACGCAGCCGAGCCCGGCATTGTCGATGCGCTTGCGCACGATCGGCATGTCGGCGAAGGCCGGGTCGAGCTCCTCGATATGGGCGCTTTCGCAGATGAAGTCGTTGTTCAGCATCAGCAGCGAATAGATCGCCTCCTGCACGCCGGTGGCGCCGAGCGAATGGCCGGTCAGCGACTTCGTCGCGGAGATCGGCGGGCTCTTCTCGCCGGAACCGAACACCTCGCGGATGGCCTCGATCTCCTTGGCGTCGCCGACCGGGGTCGAGGTGCCGTGCGGGTTGATGTAATCGACCTTGGCGTTGACGCCCTGCATCGCCATGCGCATGCAGCGCACCGCGCCTTCGCCCGAAGGCGCGACCATGTCGTAGCCATCCGACGTCGCGCCATAGCCGACGATCTCGCCAT
>JBKBRD010000085.1:0-10330 GCA_046292405.1 Allobosea sp.
ACGGCATGTTCCATCCGGAGGACCAGGACCGCGCCTGGGCGCGCTGGCGCGAGAGCCTCGAGACCGGCGAACCCTACGAGATCGAGTACCGGCTGCGCCATCATTCCGGCGAATATCGCTGGACGCTCGGCCGGGCGCTTCCCGTTCGCGACGAGAGCGGCAAGATCATCCGCTGGATCGGCACCTGCACCGATATTCACGAAGCCAAGCGGACGGCCGAACTCAACACCCTGCTGAGCCGCGAGCTGAGCCACCGCATCAAGAACATCTTCGCAGTGGTCTCAGGGCTGATCGCGCTATCCGCCCGGCAGTTCCCGGAAGCCAAGGCCTTCGCGGCGCAGCTGCGCGACCGGGTGGCGGCTTTGGGCCGCGCGCATGAATTCGTGCGGCCGCACAGCGACGAATCCCGCCCGGTGCTCGGCGCCACCACGGTGCAGGGCATGCTGTCCGAGCTGTTCAGCCCCTATCCGGCCTGGACCGAGGGGCGGATGACGATCAGCGGCGACGATTGCGCCGTGGACGATCGCGGCGCGACGCCCCTGGCGCTGCTCTTCCACGAGCTGGCGACCAACGCGACGAAATATGGCGCGCTGTCGACAGGCGAGGGAACGGTGACGGTCGAGCTCGCGGTCGATCGCGCGGCGGATTGTCTTTACATCGGCTGGGCGGAGCTCGGCGGTCCCGCCGTGCCCGGCGCGCCGGAACGCGCCGGCTTCGGCAGCCGGCTGGCGGAAATCAGCGTGGTGCAGCAGCTCGGCGGCAAGCTCGACAAGCGTTGGCCCGAAGACGGGCTGAAGGTGGACATCGCCATAGCCTGCAGCCGGCTTTCGCGCGGCGACAGCTGATCCGTCGGGCTGCAGAGCCGACCGATCAGCGGGACGCTCAGCGCAAGGGCTGGCCCGAAATCGTCGATGCGCCGTCGATGCGCGCCGGATTTTGGCGCTCGAGTTCCAGCACCGGAGCGTCCAGCGGGCCGCGCAGCGTAAAGGGCAGGCGCGTCGTTCCCGATGGCGGCGCCAGCAGCAGGCCCATCTCGATGTCGCGGCGGATCAGCGAGGCCTGGCCCGCCAGCGAGAGGCGGTAGCTCGGGCCGCTCATCAGCCCTTCCGTGACCAGCGCCACGCCGTTGCTGACGGTGAGATTGAGAGACGCAGCGTCGAATCCCGTCTTGCCCTGCCGCCAGTCCGACGCGGCCAGGGCCGGGGTCCGGTCTGCCCGGCGCAGCAATTCGGAGAAGGCGAAACCCGCCAGTTCGCCCTGCCGGACCGCCAGGCCGATCTTGCCGTTCAGCGTCGCCGCGACATCCTCAGCCGTCGCGCCCACCCCCTCCAGCGCCAGCTGCGCCGAGGCGACCCCGGCGTGCTTGGGTGCGCCGGGAATGTCCGACACGGCCTGCCCGAGATTCAGCTTGTCGAAACCGGCCTGCATCTTCAGCTCGACGCCGGAAGGCGCCGCCACTGCGAGAACGCGACCCTTGCCGCTGCCGCCATAGGCGCTGGCGCGCAGCAGCCCCGCCTCGAACCGGCCCTTCTTGACCAGCAGATAGAGCGCCGCATCGCTCAGGCGCGCGCCCATGAGCCGCGCCGACTCCACGGAGATGCGCAGATCGACGTCATGGCCGGTCCATTCGTCGAAATTGAGCGGATCCCGCTCGTTCTGCGCGGTGACGGGCGCCGTCTGCAGCCGCGACAGCAACCGCCCGATATCGAGCGAGGTGCCGGCGAGCGTGCCCGAGAGCAGCAGCCGGTCGGAGGCGTCGCCGAGCTTGATGGCGCCGATCAGCTTGTCGCCATCGACCGCCACGGTGACGTTGCTGAGCGAGGCTTCGTTGGCCTTGATCTGCGCCTCCGCCGTCAGCGTCAATTCGCCGATCGCCGAAGCGAGCCGCGGCCGCTCGCCGAACCAGCCGAGCAGATCCTGCAGCGAGCGGGTGGAGACCGAGAGATCGCCATTGACCACCGGCTCGGCCAGGGCGGCGCGTTGCCCGGTGAATTGCAGCGCCATCAGGGGCGAGGTGGCCGACAGCATCAGCTTTCCGGCCGCTCCGCCGAGCGGCCAGAGCAGGCTCAGCTCGGTCGGCACGCCGCGCCAGGTCACGGCGCCCGACAGTTCGAGCGGGCTCGCCCGGTCGCGCTCGCTGATCACGACGTTGACGTCGCGCAGGATGGTCTGGATGGCGCCCTTGGCGCGCATGAACACCGCCCCGCCATTGATGACGATGCGGGTATTCCCGTCCATCGCCGCAAGCGCGGCCAGCGGCGAGGCCAACCAGTCGGCGAAGCTTTCGGAGGGACCGGTCACGGCGACGTCGATTTGCGGCCCGACCAGTTCGATCTTATCGAAGCCGAAGCGCCCGAGCAGAAGCGGCAGCACCTGCACGGTCGCCCGGACGCGCAAAGCGACGCCGGCAAGCTGCCCGCTATCGTGCCGGAATTCGACATTGGACAGGCTGATGCGCGGCAGCGGCAGCAGCGCGATCTCGGCGCGTTCCTGCCGCGTCACCACCAGGCCCGTGCGGGCGGCGATGGCGCTGACCACGCGCTGCTCGATCCGCGCGACCGCTATGCTCCAGGACTGAAGGCCGAGGAGCAGGATGACGATGGCGAGGCAATAGCCCAGTATCGAGGCGCGTCGTGTCATGAGCCTTTGCGCGGTCGTGGAAACGGCCCCCCGCCGGATCCCAGGCGTCGTTGGGTTTAGGCTGCGGCCGAGGCCTTGTCGAGTTTAGCTGCGGATTCCCAATGATTCCGCCAGATTTCTCGGCTCATCCGTCGCGGCCTTCGTGAAAGCGAGCCGGGGCGAGCCTGCTGATTCGGCTGGCGCGCCGGATCTAGTCGCGCCCTCCGCTGGCCCGCGCCAGGACGAAGACCGGGTAGACCCCCGCCAGCACGATCAGCAGCGCCGCCAGAGCGCCATCCTCGAAGGCCCCGCGCGAGGCATGGCCATAGACGATCGTCGCCAGCGTCTCGACATTGAGCGGGCGCAGCAGCAGCGTCGCGGGCAGTTCCTTGAGGCAGTCGACGAAGACCAGCAGCCCGGCCGCGGCGATGGCCGGCCGGATCATCGGCCAATGGATGCGGCGCAGCAGCTCCGGCGTCTCGGCTCCGAGCATCCGCGCGGCGTCGTCGATGCGGTTGGAAACGCGGGCGAAGCCGCTCTGCACCCCGGTCACCGCGATCGACAGGAAACGGATGGTGTAGGCGATCACGAGCGCGGCGCCCGAGCCGATCAGCACCAGCCCGGTGCCGAGGCCGAACCAGAGCCGCGCCGCATCGGCGACGAGATTGTCGAAGGCGGCGAGCGGTGCGAGCACGCCGAGCGCCAGCACGACGCCGGGCACGGCGTAACCCAGCGAGGCGGTGCGCGCGAGCAAGCCGAGCCAGGGTTCGCGCCCGAGCCGGATGGCCACGGCGATCGCCAGGCCGAGCGCGACGACGCAGCCCGTCGCGATGCAGGCGAGCAGCAGCGCATTGCCGAGCTGGCGCAGCAGCGCGCCGTCCATCTGCGCCAGCAGATCGCGCGTCCAGACCTGCCCGAGCAGAAAACCGATCGGCACGATGGCGCCGAGCAGCACCGGCAGCGCGCAGATCGCTGCGGCGAGCGCCGCCTGTCGGCCCTGCAGCCGCAGGCGGCCCACGGCGCGGGGCTGGCGGACAGACAGGGCGAAACGGCGCTGGCCGCGCAGCCGCGCCTCCAGCGCGATCAGCACGACGACGATCAGCAGCATCACGCAGGCGATCTGCGCCGCGCCCGCCAGCGAATTGCGGTTGAGCCAGGTCGCATAGATCGACAGCGTCAGCGATTGCACGCCGAGATATTCGCTGGCGCCGATGTCGTTCAGCGTCTCCAGCAGCGCGAGCGTCAGCCCGGCCGCCAGCGCCGGCCGCGCCATCGGCAGCGCGATGCGCCAGAACCGGGTCCGGGAGGTGGCTCCCAGCGTGCGCGCCGCCTCCATGATCGTCGCGCCCTGCAGCCCAAACAGCGCGCGCACGCTGAGATAGACATAAGGATACAGCACGAAGGACAGGATCAGGATCGCGCCGGGCAGGTTGCGCGGATCGGGAAACCAGTAGTCGCGTAGAGAGCGCCAGCCGGTGAGGCCGCGCAGCGCGCTCTGCAGCGGGCCCTGGAAGCCCAGAATCTCGACGTAGATATAGGCGGTGATGTAGGTCGGCACCGCCAGCGGCAGGACCAGCAGCCATTCCAGCGCCTTGCGACCGGGAAATTCATATTGCGTCACCAGCCAGGCGGTGGCGACGCCGATGACGCCGCAGACGCAGCCGACCCCGAGCAAAAGCAGCGCCGTGTCGCCGAGCGCGCGCGGGATGACGTTGGCGGCGAGATGCGGCCAGATCCCGGCCGCCTGCGGCGACAGCGCCAGCAGCGCCAGCGCCACGATCGGCATCGCGACAAGCGCTGCCCCCAGTACGGCCGCATAGGCGAAACGCGTCGACGGCCGCCACAGACGTGACGGCCGCCGCAATGCGTCTTGGGGCGAGGCCGCCAGCGTCAATTGTCGAAGCCGACCTTGTCGACGAGATCGGCCGCCGCCTTGCGGTTCTTGGCGATGTCGGACAGCGGGATCGCGTCGGGGGTGATCTGACCGAGCAGCTTCACGGCTGCGCTTTCCTTGACGTCGGGGTTGACCGGGAACTCGAAGTTGCCATCGGCATAAAGCGTCTGGGCCTTGCCGCTCAACATGTATTCGATCAGCTTGACCGCATTGTCCTTGTTGGGCGCGTGCTTCGCGATCGCCGCGGCCGAGACGTTGACATGCGTTCCGCCCCCCGAAAACGTGCTTTTCAGCGACTTGATCGCATCGTACCAGCCCTTCTGCTCATTCTTGGCCTGGCTCATCAGCCCGATGTAATAGGTGTTGATGACGCCGATGTCGCACTGGCCGGACTGGATGTCGCGCGCCACTTCGCGGTCTCCGCCGCCGGGCTTGCGCGCCGTGTTGGCCTTGACGCCCTTGAGGAAGGCCTCGGTCTTCTCGGCGCCGTGATGGGCGAGATAAGCGGCGAAGAAGGCGTTGTTGTAGGGGTGCTGGCCGGAGCGAATGCAGAGCTTGCCCTTCCATTTCGGGTCGGCGAGATCCTCATAGGCGATGGCGTCCTGCTTGACGCGGTCCTTGGAGACGATGACGACGCGGGCGCGCTGGGTCAGCGTCACCCAGTTGTCGTCGGCGCCGCGCAGCTGCCGTGGCACGATCTTGTCGATGGCGGCGGACTTGATCGGCTGGGTCACGCCCGCGGCGGCGGCGGCGTCGATCTGCCCGACATCGACCATCAGCATCACGTCGGCGGGGCTGTTGGCCCCTTCCGCCTTGACGCGCTCCTGCAGCCCGTCCTTCAGAAACACCGCATTGACCTTGATGCCCGTGTCCTTGGTGAAGGATTCCAGTACCGGGTTGAGCAGGCCGGGTTCGCGCGTGGTGTAGAGATTGACGCTTTGCGCCAGGGCAGGGGCCGCCGCCAGCGTGGTCGTCAGCGCCAATGCGCACAGGCGGGTGATGCGGTTCATGCTTCGCTCCATCGATAGCGCGAGCCCTCATGGGGCGTCGCATCGGCGGAAGCGGTAGACGGGCCACGCAGCACCGTCAATCAAAAATGCCGTGAAATCAATCAGTTAGATCAGTTCTAAAGCGGCGTGAATTTAGGCGAGTTCTAAACTAGGGGCGAGTCGCCGCGAGCGGAATGAACCTGACCGGCCCCTTCGCTGCGGGGCCGAGCGCCCCGCGCAGGGGCAGGGCGTCGCTGGCGACGCTGTCATCCTGCAGGCTCGCCTCCCGCACCGCCATGCGACGCCGCAGAGACCGGGCCTCCGCCTCCATGCGCGAGAGCCCGACGAGATCGTCGATCTCCTTGCGCTGTCCCTTGCTGAGTTCGGCCGCCGACCGGAAATCGCGGAAATCGCGCGGGCTGTAGGGCCAGCGCGAGCCGCCCATGAAGGTCTGGACCTTGCCGTTCAGGACGACGCTGTCGCCGGGCCGGAGCGTGAAGTCGCGCAGCAGGGAAATCCGGCGCTCGCCTTCCTTGACGATGGCCGGGCGGCAGGCGGGGTCGGAGGCTTTTTCATGGCTGAAGGCGACGGGCAGGCTGTTGTAGCGCTTGCCTTCGGACGTCTGCGCCTCGTCGATCGACGTCGCCCCGGCGCTGACCCGGAACACCTGCACGGGCACGCCCGGATTCATCGCCTGGCACAGCGCCTGATGCGCCTTCATGTCGTTGTTGGAGTGGACGAGGCCGATCGGCGCGTGAAACCCGTCGCACAGCCGCACGCAGATGCTGCGGGCGGAATTCGACAGGGCGATCTGGCCGCCCTGCTGCGTCCGCGGTCTGGCGCGCTGCGCCCGCTTCTCGCCGCCGCTGCGGGCGAACGGATTGAGCGCGGTGGGGGGATGCGCGATGCGCCCGTCCGGCCTTGCCTGGAGCAGCGGCAGCGACCAACCCGAGCGGCTTGGCGCATAGGCGACCGCCGGTTGGTGAGCGACGTGCTGGGACGTGGCCCTGCGATTGGCCGCCTCCTGCTGATGAAAGGCGCGGATGCCGGCGTCGTCGCCAGCTTGAACCATCGAAACGGCCAGGACCGCGCCGCCGGCGCCAAGCGCCAGGCCGACGCTCGCCATCGCGGCGAGGTGCGTCGCACGCGAGGCGGGAGAGCGGAGCAAGACGCGGTCGACGGGCTCGCGCGTCACGCCTGCGGCGGCGCCGATCGGCGGCATAGGATCCCGGACACGCAACATGCGCCTACTCCACTCACGCTTGCATCATCTGTCCGCCGCAGATTTCGTTTAGTTTACCTTTTGTTAGGATTCAATCGGATGGCCGCGCTGTGAACATAAAAACGGCGCGATGCTTAATGCGCCGCGCCGCATCATGGGGATTAGTCCGAACGGTGTCAGACGATCGACACGACCACCAGAATCCACATTACCAGCAGCATAAGCACGCCCACGCCGAACACGCTGGCGCGCAGGCGCAGATCGTTGGAGCCGGTATGGATCAGCGTGTGCGCCACCCGCGTCGCGACGAAGGCCCAGGCCAGCAGCGTCATCAGGAAGCCGGTGGCCCCGACCTCCATCGCGATCATGATCAGGGCGAAGAACAGCACCGGCGTTTCGAACTGGTTGCTGAAATTCGCCGCCGCCAGCCGCGCATCCTGCGGATAGCGCTCGGTCGAGACGGCGACATCGGCCATGCGCACCTCTTTGCCGACCAGCGCCCTGCGGCGCCGGACGAAGGTGATGCCGAGGACGACGAAGGTCCAGAAGATCTGCGCGAGCGCGGGATAGATGAGTTTGAGCGTCATCGCGGATCCTTCGAGCCGGGGAGGGCGCGCTTCAGGAGCGCGTCGGATAGTTAGGGCTTTCGCGCACGATCGTCACGTCATGGACATGGCTTTCGCGCAGGCCCGCGCTGGAGATGCGGATGAAGCGGGCCTTGCTCTGGTAATCGGCGAGATCGCGCCCGCCGACATAGCCCATCGCAGCGCGCAGGCCGCCGGCGAGCTGGTGCAGCACGCTCGACACCGGACCCTTATAGGCGACCTGGCCCTCGACGCCCTCCGGCACCAGCTTCAGCGCATCCTTGATGTCCTGCTGGAAATAGCGGTCGGCCGAGCCGCGCGCCATCGCGCCGACCGAGCCCATGCCGCGATAGGATTTGTAGGAGCGGCCCTGGTACAGGAAGGTTTCGCCCGGCGTCTCGTCCGTGCCGGCCAGCAGCGAGCCGACCATGGCGCAGGAGGCTCCGGCCGCCAGCGCCTTGGCGAGATCGCCGGAATATTTGATGCCGCCATCGGCGATGACCGGGATGCCGGAGCGGGCGGCGGCCGAGGCCGCGTCCATCACCGCCGTGAGCTGCGGCACGCCGACGCCCGCGACGATGCGCGTCGTGCAGATCGAGCCCGGGCCGATGCCGACCTTGATCGCATCTGCGCCGGCGTCGATCAGCGCTTGCGCGCCGCCGGCGGTGGCGACGTTGCCGGCGATGACCTGGACGGCGTTGGAGAGCTTCTTCACCCGCGTCACGGCCTCCAGCACCTTGGCCGAGTGGCCATGGGCCGTGTCGACGACGATGATGTCGACCCCGGCGTCGATTAGCAGTTCCGAGCGTTCGAAGCCGAGATCGCCGGTGGTGGTGGCGGCGGCGACGAGCAGGCGCCCTTGCGAATCCTTGGCGGCATGGGGGTGGGCGACCTGCTTCTCCATGTCCTTGACCGTGATCAGGCCGATGCAGCGATAGTGATCGTCGACCACCAGCAGCTTTTCGATGCGGAACTGGTGCAGCAGGCGGCGCGCCTCGTCCTGGCTGACGCCTTCGCGCACGGTGATCAGCCGGTCCTTGGTCATGATTTCGGAGACGGGCTGTTCCGGATTGGCGGCGAAGCGCACGTCGCGATTGGTCAGGATGCCGACCAGCTTGCCCTTGTGGCCCTGGGGGCCGCGCTCGACCACCGGAATGCCGGAGATCGAATTGTGCTTCATGATCGCCAGCGCGTCGCCCAGCGTCTCGTCCGGGAAAATGGTGATCGGGTTGGCGACCATGCCCGATTCGAATTTCTTGACCAGGCGCACCTGCGCCGCCTGCTGGTCGGCCTCGAGATTGCGATGCACGACGCCGAGCCCGCCGGCCTGCGCCATCGCGATCGCCATCCGCGCCTCGGTCACCGTATCCATGGCGGAGGCGATGATCGGCAGGTTGAGCGAAATGGTTTTCGTCAGCTGCGTGCGGATATCGACCTCGGAGGGCAGCACGTCGGACGGGCCCGGCTCGAGCAGCACGTCGTCGAAGGTGAGCCCGTCGCGGATCAGTCCGTTAATGTCGAATGCCATCGTCAACTCCGGGGCCGGGGTGCGGCCAGTTCGAAAGCGGGCGGAACGAGCCCGTGATCGGGTTGACGAGGCCCGTTATCATGCGTGTGACATCGCCGCTAGGGGCTGCCGGAGGAATCTTTGTGCAGCGCGGGAGCCGCGCCCCTCCGCCATGTCCGGCAAGCAACCCTGACCTGTAGCTCAGGGGGCGAAATCGGGCTCGCCAGCGCTTGAAACGCAGCCTAAATCAGCCGCGTCTCCGACCGAAAGCGCTCGCCTTGCAACGCGCCAAGCTCCTGCCCCTGATCGTCGCCTGCGCGCTGTTCATGGAGAACACCGATTCGACGGTGATCGCGACCTCGCTGCCGGTGATCGCGGCTTCGCTCGGCGAGGATCCGATCGCGCTGAAGCTGGCGCTGACGTCCTATCTCGTCAGCCTGGCCGTCTTCATCCCGATCTCCGGCTGGATGGCGGATCGCTACGGCGCCCGCACCATCTTCCGTGCCGCGCTCGCCGTGTTCATGCTGGGCTCGATCTGCTGCGCGCTGTCCAATTCGCTCGCCGCCTTCGTCGGCGCGCGCTTCCTGCAGGGCATGGGCGGGGCGATGATGGTGCCGGTCGGCCGGCTGGTGATCCTGCGCAGCGTCGAGAAATCCGAGTTGGTGAGTGCGCTCGCCTACCTCACAGTTCCCGCGCTGGTCGGGCCTGTCGTCGGGCCGCCGCTGGGCGGCTTCATCACCACCTATTTCGACTGGCGCTGGATCTTCTTCATCAACATACCGATCGGCCTCGTCGGCATCGCGCTGGCGACGCTGTTCTTCGAGGATATCCGCGAGGAGGATGTCGCGCCGCTCGACGTCAAGGGTTTCCTGCTGACGGGCTTCGGCTTTGCAGCGCTGATGCTGGGGCTGGCGACCGGCGGGCGCCATCTCGTGCCGCAGACGGTGTCCTACGCGGCGGTCGCGCTCGGGCTCGCCGGGCTGGTCGCCTATCGGTTTCATGCCAGGCGCGTGGCTCATCCCGTGCTGGACCTGACGCTGCTGCGCATCCCGACCTATCGCATCGGCGTGATCGGCGGCTCGATCTTTCGCACGGGCATCGGCGCGCTGCCGTTCCTGCTGCCGCTGATGCTCCAACTCGGCTTCGGCATGAACGCGCTGCAGTCGGGTCTGGTCACCTTCGCCTCCGCGGCCGGGGCGCTGATCATGAAGACGCTGGCGCGCCGCATCCTCGCCCGCTTCGGTTTTCGGCGCGTGCTCGCCTTCAACGCCGTCATCGGCTCGGGGTTGCTGGCGATGTCGGGCTTCTTCACCCCGAGCACGCCCTATTGGCTGATGCTGGGCATCCTGCTGGTCGGCGGCTGCTTCCGCTCGCTGCAATTCACCGGCATCAACGCGCTCAGCTATTCCGATGTCGGCAAGCGCGAAATGTCGGGCGCCACCAGCCTGTCCAGCGTGGCGCAGCAGCTCTCGCTCAGCCTCGGCGTCACCATCGGCGCCTTCGCGCTGGAGGCCG
>JBKBRD010000086.1:0-10330 GCA_046292405.1 Allobosea sp.
GGCGGGCTGGTCCCCGCCGGCGCCAAGCCGGCCATGCGCGTGCGGCCGATCAAGCCGGAAGAGCCCGTGCGCGCCTCGGGCGTGACCAGCTTCGCGCCGATCATGCCGACCACACCCACGCCTGCGCCCGACCTGCCGATCCTGCGCGGCGCGGACGGCGCCCGCCAGGGCGCGGCCTGGCAATCCGGCGAGGCGGCGCAGCCCGCCCCGGCGCAGCGCGTGAGCGCGGCTCTGGACCAGCTCGAAACCGCCATCGCGACCACCTCCGCCGAGCAGATCGCCGCCTTGAAGGAAATGGACGAAGGGCTGGCGGCGTCGCAAAAGCACCTGCGCGCCGCCCTCTCCGAAACCGGGCTGGACATCGGCCGCATGGCCCCCGCAACCGCGAGCGTCGCCGGCGGCACCGGCGGCCCCTTCGTGCCCTTCAAGGTCGACCCCTCGGCCGGTCCGTTCGAGGCCTCCCTGAACGCGCTGCAGCCGCGGATTTCGGCCGTGTTTCGCCTGCGCAGCCTGTCGGAACAGCTGCCGCTGGCCCGTCCCATGGCGGGCGACGCCGATTTCACCTCGAATTTCGGCTATCGCGTCGACCCGTTCACGCGCGGCCCCGCCATGCATACCGGCGTCGATTTTCGCGGCGAGACCGGCTCCCCCATCCGCGCGACGGCGCCGGGCAAGGTGGTGACGGCCGAATATTCCGGCGGCTACGGCAACATGGTCGAAATCGAGCACGCCAACGGGATCACCACCCGCTACGCCCATATGTCCGCGATTTCGGTCTCGGTCGGGCAGGCCGTCAAGACCGGAGCGACGCTCGGTCGCGTCGGCTCCACCGGCCGCTCGACCGGCCCGCATCTGCATTACGAAACCCGCATCGACGACGAGCCGGTCGATCCGACCCGGTTCCTGCGCGCCGGCGCGAAGCTCGCGGCCGGGAGCTGATCCCGCGCCGCCAGCCTCGTCGAGCCTAAGCTCAGTCGATATCCTCGACTTCGACCTCGGTGCCGTAGACGCGCTGCGCCAGGGACGCCTCCATGAACGGATCCAGCGCCCCGTCGAGGACTTCGGACGGGTCGGTCGAGCTCACCCCCGTGCGCAGATCCTTCACCAGCTGGTAGGGCTGCAGCACATAGGAGCGGATCTGGTGGCCCCAGCCGATATCGGTCTTGGAGGCCTGCTCCGCATTCGCCTTTTCCTCGCGCTTCTTCAGCTCGATCTCGTAGAGGCGGGCGCGCAGCATGTCCCAGGCTTTCGCCCGGTTCTTGTGCTGCGAGCGCTCCTGCTGGCAGGTCACCGCGATGCCCGTCGGAATATGGGTGATGCGCACCGCCGAATCGGTCGTGTTGATGTGCTGCCCACCCGCGCCTTGGGCCCGGTAGGTGTCGATGCGGCAATCCGATTCCTTGACGTCGATGACGATGCGGTCGTCGACGACGGGATAGATCCAGACCGAGGCGAAGGAGGTCTGGCGTCGCGCATTCGAGTCGAAGGGCGAGATCCGAACGAGCCGGTGCACGCCTGATTCCGTCTTCAGCCAGCCATAGGCGTTGTGGCCCTTGAAGACGAGCGTCGCGGATTTGATGCCGGCCGTGTCGCCATCCTGATAGTCGAGCGTCTCGACCTTGAATTTCCGCCGCTCGCCCCAGCGCCGATACATGCGCAGCAGCATCTCGGCCCAGTCCTGGCTCTCGGTGCCGCCTGCGCCGGGATGGATTTCGAGATAGCTGTCGAGCTGGTCGGCCTCTCCGGACAGGAGGGTCTCGACCTGAAGACGCGCCGCTTCGACCTCTACGGTCTTGATCGCGGCCTCGCCCTCGCGGATCGAGGCCTCGTCCTCTTCCATTTCGCCGAGTTCGATCAGCGTCATCGCATCGTCGAGATCGCGCTCGAGCTTGCCGATGCCGTTGATCTGCTCTTCGAGCCCGGTGCGCTCGCGCATCAGCTTTTGCGCGGCGTCGGCGTCATTCCAGAAATCGGGAGCTTCCGAGAGTGCGTTCAGTTCGGCGAGACGGCGCTGTGCGACATCCCAGTCAAAGATGCCTCCTCAGCAGTCCGATCGACTGCTTGGCGTTGTCGAGCTGGGTCTGGATTTCTGGACGCATGCGGATCGAAGCCTTGGGTCATGGTGAGCGCTGGAGATAGGGGGGAATAACCGCCAAGTAAATGCCTGCAAACAGCAGCCGCCCGCTCTCATGGGAAGAGAGGGGGCGGCTGGCAATCTGCGGCAGTCGGGGTCAGTACAGCCCGCCCGTGCCCGAGCCGACGCCGCGCCCGCCGGCGGGGCCGACGCTGAGGGGAGCCGAACCGTCGCCGGCGACGCCGATGACCGAATAGCTGTCGGGCGGCGCCGTGCCGGGCTTGAAGGCCTCGAGAATGCCGCCCTCGCCGCCGCTGCGCATGCCGGTCTTGGGATCGACCCGGATCAGCTTGATCCCGGCGGGCACGCGGAACGGCGTGGCCGGCTTGTCCTTGAGCGCCGCCGCCATGAAGTCGCGGAAGATCGGGGCCGCGTACTGGCCGGCCGTGGCCGAGGTGCCGAGCGATTTCGGCTTGTCGAAGCCCATATAGACGCCAACCGCCAGATCGGGCGAGAAGCCGACGAACCAGACATCCTTGGCGTCGTTGGTCGTGCCGGTCTTGCCGGCGAGCGGCTTGCCGACGCTCTTGACCACCGTCGCCGTGCCCGACTGGACCACGCTCTCCATGATCGAGACCATCTGATAGGCGGTCAGCGGATCGATGACCTGGTCGCGATTGTCGACCAGGCGCGGCTCGCCCTGATTGGCCCATTTCTCGGCGTTGCAGCCTTCGCAGACGCGCTGGTCGTGCCGGTAGATCGTAGCGCCGAAGCGATCCTGGATGCGGTCGATCAGCGTCGGCCTGATGCGCTTGCCGCCATTGACGAGCATCGCATAGCCGGCGGTCATCCGCATGACCGTGGTCTCGCCGGCGCCGAGCGACATCGACAGCACCGGCAGCATGTCGTCGTAAACGCCGAAACGTCGCGCATATTCGGCGATCAGCGGCATGCCGACATCCTTCGCCAGCCGCACGGTCATCAGGTTCTTGGAGAACTGGATGCCGTAGCGCAGCGTGCGCGGGCCGGTCGACTTGCCGTCGTAATTGTCCGGGCGCCACATGCCGAGCCCGCCGCCCTGATCGATCTCGACCGGCGCGTCGAGAATGATGCTCGAAGGCGTGTAGCCGTTGTCGAGCGCAGTCGCGTAGACGAACGGCTTGAACGAGGACCCGGGCTGGCGCATCGCCTGCGTCGCGCGGTTGAACTCCGACTGGTCATGCGAGAAGCCGCCGACCATCGCCAGCACACGGCCCGAGAACGGGTCCATGACCGTGATCGCGCCGTTGACCTCGGGCAGCTGGCGCAGGCGCACCTGCCCGGCCCTGCCCTCGAGCGGCTCGACATAGACGACGTCGCCGGCCGAGACCGCCTGCGAGACGCGCCCGCGACGGGTCCATTTGATCCCGTCCGAACCCAGCGTCACGGTTTCGCGGTCGCTCTTGAGCTGGCCGGAGGTCTCGCGCAGCGGGTGCAGGCCGAGCCGCGCGCTGTCGCCGGCGACATCGAGCACGACGGCCAGGCGCCAGGGCGCGACATCGCCGAGCACGGGCAATTCGCCGATCGCAAGCCCCCAGTCGCGCGCGCTCAGGTCCAGCTTCTGGATGGCGCCGCGCCAGCCGCGCGCCTCGTCGAAGCGCACCAGCCCGTCGACGAGCGCCTTGCGCGCCATGAGCTGCATCTTGGGATCGACCGTCGAACGCACGGAGAGACCGCCCTCGAGCAGCTTCTTCTCGCCATAGCGATCCTGCAGCTCGCGCCGGATTTCCTCGGCGAAATAGCCAGCCGCGATATTGTTCGGGGAGATCGTGCGCGGGTTGACGCCGAGCGGCTGCTTCTTGGCCTGTTCGCCCTGCTCGCGTGCGACATAGCCGTTCTCGATCATGCGATCGATCACGTAGTTGCGTCGCTCGATGGCGCGTTCGCGGTTGCGGAACGGATGCAGATCCGTCGGCGCCTTCGGCAGGGCCGCGAGATAGGCCGCCTCCTGCAGATTGAGCTCATGCACCGACTTGCCGAAATAATTCAGCGCGGCCGCCGCGATGCCATAGCTGCCCTGCCCCGGCGCCGGCGCGCCCAGGTAGATCTCGTTCAGATAGAGCTCGAGGATCTTGTCCTTCGAATAGGTCGTCTCGATTCGCAGCGCCACCAGCGCCTCGCGAATCTTGCGCTCCATGTTCTGTTCGGAGCCGACCAGGAAGTTCTTCGCCACCTGCTGGGTGATGGTCGAGGCGCCCTGCGGCCGGCGCCCGGCGGCGCGGTTCCTGAAATTGGTGATGGCGGCGCGCACGAGCCCTTCCGGATCGACGCCGATATGCTTGTAGAAATTCTTGTCCTCGGCCGAGAGATACGCCTCGATGATCAGCTTGGGAACGGCCTGAATCGGCAGGTAAAGCCTGCGTTCGCGGGCGAATTCCGCGATCAGGCTGCCGTCGCCGGCATGCACGCGCGTCATCACCGGCGGCTCGTAATTCCGCAGCTGGGCCGAATCGGGCAGGTCCTTGGAGTAATGCCAGATCAACCCGGCCGCACCGATCGCTCCCAGAACGAAAACGATGGCGCCTGCCGCGAAAGCCCAGCCGAATAGTCTCAGAACAAACCGCATCTGGAGCCCCTGGCCCTCGCAAATCGTATCGACGCGACGGCGTCGCTCATTTCCCAGCAGAAACCGTATATCATCGCAGACATGGCGGAAGCGTGGCTTTGGACCACTTTTTCGCGAACCGTCAATCCGGTCACTGCCGATTCTGCGCGGCCCTGCCCGCCGGCGTGCGCTCGCGCACGAAATAATCCTCGATCGCCGCGCCGACGGCGGAGACCGCCTGCCGCCGCCAGGCCTCGGAATTCAGCAGTTCCGCATCTCTGGGGCTCGACATATAGCCGAGTTCGATCAGCACCGAGGGCACGTCGGGGGCGCCCAGCACCTTGAATCCCGCCGAGCGCAGCGGCACCTTGTGCATCTTCACGGATGCGCCGAGCTTTTCCACCAGATTGCGGGCGAAAACCGAGGAGAAGGTCCGGGTTTCGCGCTTGGCGAGATCCATCAGAATCCCGGCGACATCCTGCACTTCTTCGGCCGTCTCCAACCCACCGACGGCGTCGGCCTGGTTTTCCTTGGCGGCGAGCCGCGCCGACTCGGCGTCGGTGGCGCGTTCCGACGCCGTATAGACCGTCGCGCCGCGGACCTCCTGGGACTGGGTCAGGGAATCCGCATGGATCGAGACGAACAGATCCGCCCCGGCCGCTCTGGCGATCTTGACCCGGTCGCCCAGCGAGACGAAGCGGTCGTCGTCGCGCGTCATCACGACGCGATAGCGTCCGGTCGCCTCCAGGCTTTCCTTCAGCCGCATGCCGAAGGCGAGGACGACGGATTTTTCGGCGATCGCGGCGACGACCGCTCCGGGGTCGATGCCGCCATGACCGGGATCGATCACCACGAGCTGGCGCGGATCGGCGACGAGCTTCGCAGCTCCCGTCGCGACGTTGGCCGCCTCCACCTTGTGTTGCCCGGCGCGGCCGGCGGCCGCCTGGAATTCGCTGCGGCTGGCGCGCTTCATCTCGACGACCAACTCGCCGAAACCGCCGCGGCGCTGGCGCATCTCGGCTTTGACGACGAGCGCCGGATGCGACAGGTCGATGATGATGCGGGCCTTCTCGGCGGTGAAAAGCCCAAAGCGGAAAGCGCTGACGAAACCGGCGCTCTTGCGGGCGGCGCCCGGCTGAACCTGGAAATTGACCGATGGCAGGTCGACGATGATGCGGTCGGGACCGGCGATGACGCTGGTTTCGATCGGGACGGGCTGGGAGAGCGCCATCGTCAGCCTGACGACGTCGCCGGCCTGCTCGAGCCTCGCGTCGGTGGCGACGGGCAGTTCGACCGAGGGTCTGGCTGTAGCGCCCGCGCCGGCCCAGCAGGCCAGCGTCATGGAGAGCGCCAGAAGCAGGCGCATCGTCCATGAACGCGCCTTACGCGTCTGTCGGGTCGAGGCAGGGGGCAAGCGGAGCAAGGGGCGAAACATCCCATTCTGCGTCACCAAGGCTTAACCATAAGCCGGGCGACGCCTTAACAGTGCGTTACCATGCCCGGCCGCCCCGCGTGAACGGGACTATGGGCGCTCCCGCATCTTCGCCGGAGGATGTGACTTGCAAAACACTATCACCTGTCTGTAATGGGGATGGTTGCATTGCAGGCCTCCCATGGTGCGCATCCGGATCCGAGGATCCGTCGGCGTCCGGGGTCAAGCGAGGCGGCCGGCCCTCCCGGTCCGGTCGCGGCGGCGCAGCCATTAACGGATCGTCCGCAGACGGCCGGCGTCAGGCACGCAAGTTCGACGCATGGCAGGGTCTCGCGAGCGTGCAACGCGTCGGGTCCGCCGTGGTGGCGGACGCGGCGCAGGTCAGGACAGATGTCGGGGCATACGACACCGCAAAGCCTATCGGTGATTCGTCAAAACCTGCGGAATTGCGCCGGGCCGTACGCCCCAGCCGATTCCGCGAGCCGCAAACCTGTCCGGATCGTTTCCTCCCTCCTGCAACATGCCGGCCCTGCCCGGCTTTCGCGCGGCGTCACAGCCCGCGGCGACGGATCGTTGTCCGCCGCCCGGCGTCGGATGGCGGCTGCGCCCATGGAACATTCTGATGGCCAACAAGATGCTAATCGACGCCACCCACCCGGAGGAGACCCGGGTCGTGGTGGTTCGCGGATCCCGCGTCGAGGAATTTGATTTCGAATCCGCCAGCCGCAAACCTCTGCGCGGCAATATCTATCTGGCGAAGGTCACGCGGGTCGAACCCTCGCTGCAGGCCGCCTTCGTGGAGTATGGCGGCAATCGCCATGGCTTCCTCGCCTTCTCGGAAATCCATCCGGACTATTACCAGATCCCCGTCGCCGACCGGCAGGCGCTGATCGCCGAAGAGGCGCGCGCCGACCGCGAGGAGGAGCGCGACGAGGAGCGCCGCGAGAAGCGTGGCCGCCGCGACCGTGGCCGCCGGGGCGATCGCGACGGACGCGCCAAGAAGGCGGCGACCGACGAGACCGTCACGGGCGAGGTCGAGGCTGGCGGCGAGCCGAACGGCCAGGTCGAGACCGACGGCAAGGAAGCTGCGATGGTCAACGAGGGCGCGCCCGCCTTCGGCGAGCAGTTCGCGCCCTCCGTCGCCGAATCGAGCGATGTGGATGCGGCGCAGGCGCACGCTCCGCTGGGCTTCGAGACCACGGCCGCCGACGCAGACGATGAGCCGCGCGGCGACGCCGACGAAGCCAACGAAGACGCCAATGGCGACGACGCGCAAGCGCAGGAAGACAGGCGTCCTGGGGACGACGAGACCGAGCAGGACGAAGCCGAGCAGGACGAAGCCGAGCAGGACGAGGATGGCGAGGCCGAGGAGGCTCCCGAGCAGCTCGGCGGCGGCGACGCCCTCGACGACATGCCCGAGCGCGCCCCGCGCCATCACCGTCGCCAGTACAAGATCCAGGAGGTGATCAAGCGCCGCCAGATCATCCTGGTCCAGGTCGTCAAGGAAGAACGCGGCAACAAGGGCGCGGCGCTGACCACCTATCTCTCGCTCGCCGGCCGTTATTCCGTGCTGATGCCCAATACCGGCAAGGGCGGCGGCATCTCGCGCAAGATCACCAACGCCGAGGACCGCAAGCGCCTGAAGGAAGTCGCCCAGGAGCTGGAGGTGCCCGATGGGATGGGCATCATCCTGCGCACCGCCGGCGCCTCGCGCACCAAGGTCGAGATCAAGCGCGATTACGAATATCTGATGCGGATGTGGGAGAGCGTGCGCGAGCTGACGCTGGCGTCGGTCGCCCCGGCCCTGGTCTATGAAGAGGGCAACCTCGTCAAGCGCTCGATCCGCGACCTCTACAACAAGGACATCGACGAGGTTCACGTCGCCGGCGACGAGGCCTATCGCGAGGCCAAGGACTTCATGCGCATGCTCATGCCGAGCCATGCCAAGAGCGTGAAGCCCTATCGCGACCAGACCCCGCTCTTCGCCGCCTTCGGCGTCGAGAGCCAGCTCGACGCGATGTTCTCCAACACTGTCACGCTGAAGTCCGGCGGCTACATCGTCATCAACCAGACCGAAGCGCTGGTCGCCATCGACATCAACTCGGGCCGCTCGACCCGCGAGCACAATATCGAGGACACCGCCCTCAAGACCAATCTCGAGGCGGCGGAAGAGATCTCCCGCCAGCTGCGCCTGCGCGATCTCGCCGGTCTCATCGTGATCGATTTCATCGACATGGAGGAGAACCGCAACAACCGCGCCGTCGAGAAGAAGCTGAAGGATTGCCTCAAGGACGACCGCGCCCGCATCCAGGTCGGCCGCATCTCCGCCTTCGGCCTGCTCGAAATGTCGCGCCAGCGCATCCGCACCGGCGTGCTCGAAAGCTCGTCGGTGCCCTGCCCGCATTGCGCCGGCGCCGGCATGATCCGCTCCACCCCTTCCATCGCCCTGCAGATCCTGCGCGCGCTCGAAGAGGCGCTGATCAAGAGCGCCTCGCACAACCTCACCGTCCGCACGCGGCCGGAAGTGGCGCTCTATGTGCTGAACCAGAAGCGTCTGCACTTGAGCGATCTCGAAACCCGCTTTGGCGTCGCGATCACTGTCTCGGTCGACGCCGCCCTACTCGGCACCCGCTATTTCGAGGTCGAACGCGGCGAATTCGTCGGCAATGAAGGCCGGGTCATGCCGGTCTCCGGCATCAAGGCCGAGGCCGTCGCGGCCGATCTCGACGATGACGCGCTCGACGCGGCGGCCGAGGCCGGCGCCCAGGCCATCCATTACACCGTGGTGCGCCTGCCGTGGGAGGTGCGTCCGCTGTTCGAAGAATGGTTGCAGCACCATGTGCCCGAGCGGGCGGGGCGCATCATGGCCCGCATCCATGACCTGCAAGGCGGCCAGGCCTATGACGCCCGCTTTGGCCAGCGCATGAAGGGGCAAGGGCTGTGGGCCGACCTGATCCGCCAGCGGGTGCGCAAGGCGGCTGCCCGCCACGGCCTGGGCCACAGTGGCCCGGCGCTGGACACGAGCCGTTTTGATCCGGGCTTGCTGCAGCCGCCACCCGCGCAGGGCAGCCTGTTCTGAGCGCCAGGCGCCCGCTCAGGCTTGGCCTTTGACGTAGATGGGTGCGAAGGCGTGTCGCTCGATGTCCCGAAGGGTCGGGTCTTCGCCGGCCCACAGTGCCAGCGTCGGGCCGGGCAGGTCGACGGCCTGCTCCAACTGCCGACACAGACCGTGGCGCTGCGCATCGCTCAGGCCCGGCAGTTCGAGCAACAACAGGTAGGCCACACGGCGCCCGTGGCCCGAAACGTCCCGGCAAACCAGCCAGGCGCGCGTCACGGCGGGCTCGCGGGCGATGACAGCCAGCGCGTCGTCGAGATCCAGTTCGTCCAGATCATGGCGCGACACGCGTTGCAGCCAGGGTGGCGTGAGCAGCGCATCCCACACGCTCTGGTCGCTGGCCTGCGCGTCTTTCACGCGTTGTCGCCAGCGGGTCAGTTGCTCCGGCGGTGTCGTGTGAATGTGGGCTTCCAGCCGCTGCACGGCCTGCCTGGCTGCCCAACTCTGGCGGTTGTCATCGCATTGCCACAGCGCTTCCAGCCAGCCAAGCTGCTCGGCCATGGGCGCATCCGGCCGCGTCTGCGCCAGTCCCATCAGGGCGCGCGCATAGCCTGGGCGCAGCGCCAGCGCACGCGCGTAGCGGCTGGCCAGGTGGCCCAGGGCGGTCGCGTCTGTCCAGCGGCGTTCACAATCGGCCCACATCACCAGCTCTTGCGCGTTGAGCTGTTCGGCTCGCGCCTGCCACGCGTCGGCGCGGGCGCGCAGACGCTGCAAGCGGGCGTGGTGCGCCTTCCAGGCCGTGGCGTGGTCGCGGCACCATTGCTGATCAAAGTGCTGGATGGCCCGTTCAGCCTGCTTGCCCAGCAGCCCCAGGGCCGACCGCGTCGACCACGTCGGCAGGCTGGGGCTGGCTGACAGGGCTTCGAGCCGATCCTTCAGGCCAGGATGCGTATCGTCGAAGTTGCTCAGGCGCTTGAGGCCCTGGCGCAGGGCCTCTGCAGCTTGTGCGGCGTCGGGCGGGCTGACCAGCAGGTGGCGCATGGCCCTGAATGGGCCCTGTGGCAGCGCCTGAGCGGCGGCGCCCCGCCAGTGGCTGCGCCAGAACGCCCGCGCCAGCCAATCTCCCTTGACCTCGATCTCGACCAGTGCGGCGGCCGTTTCCGCTGGGCCCACGAGGCTCGCTGC
>JBKBRD010000087.1:0-6202 GCA_046292405.1 Allobosea sp.
AGAGGATGACGTTGCGCACAGCCGGCCCGACAGCCTCGAACAGCTGCGAAAACCACTGGAACAGCCCGTCGTCGCCGACGCCCTTGAAATAAAAGGGCGGCGCGACCAGCAGGCCCCTGGCCCCGGCGTCGAGCGCATGGCGCGTCTGCTCGACCGCCTCATGCAGCGAGGAGGCGGCAATTCCCGCATAGAGCTGCCGGGCCGGATCGATCCCGGCGCCGATCACCGCCCCCATCATCGCCGTGCGCGCATGCGGGCCGAGCGCAGCGCCCTCGCCCGTCGTGCCGAAGAGCGTGATACTGTCGCAACCATTGGCCAGCACATGGCGGGCATGGTGGACGAGGCGCGGCAGATCGACAGCGCCGCCTTCGCGCATCGGCGTCGTGATGGCGCAGGAGAGGCCGAAGCGGGTGGAATCGAGGGCCATGGCAGCGGGCTTTCGGAGGAGTGCGGTACTGAACGTGAGCCGGCTTCTCGGCCGGAACTGGCGGAGAGGACGGCTCGCTTGCAGCCCTCGAACGCTGTCACGGTAAATCGCGCTCTCGGCAGTTGCAAGCTAACATGTTGGGATGCACATAGTCAGGGGCGACCAGTGCAACCCGCGCGAGCTCTCATGTCCGACCCATCCCCCTCCTCACTGCCGATCGGGGCCAAGCGTCTCGGCCGGAGCGGGCCGATCGTCTCGCGGCTCGGTTTCGGCGCGGCCCCGCTGGGCGATCTCTACGAACGGCTCGACGAGGCGCAGGCTGTCGAGACCGTCATCGCGGCGCTGGAGGGCGGCGTCACGCTGATCGACACCTCGCCGCTTTACGGCCATGGCCTCTCCGAACATCGCATCGGGGCGGCGCTGCGCCGGGCCGGGAAAAGCGAGATCGCGCTCTCGACCAAGGTCGGACGCGTGGCTGAGCCTTTCGCGGGGCGCGGAGACGGTTCGGGCTATCTCGGCGGGCTGCCGCATGGACTGCGTTTCGACTATTCCTATGACGGCGCCCTGCGCTCGCTGGAGCAATCTGCGCTGCGGCTGGGGGTGGACCGCTTCGACATCGTGCTGATCCATGATGTCGACGTCTGGACGCATGGGGCGAACCGCATCGAGCAGCGCTTCCGCGAGGCGATGGAGGGCGCCTATCGCGCGCTGGAGCGGCTGCGCGCGGCGGGGGCGGTGAAGGCAATCGGCGTCGGCGTCAACGAAGCCGAGATGTGCGAACGCTTCGCCCAAGCCGGAGATTTCGACACGATGCTGCTGGCGGGGCGCTATTCCCTGCTCGAGCAGCCGGCGCTCGCGCGCTTCATGCCGCTGGCCGAGCAGAAGGGGATCGGCTTGATGCTGGGCGGCGTCTTCAATTCCGGCATTCTGGCGACAGGGGCCATCGCAGGGGCGAAGTATAATTACCGCCCTGCTTCGCCGGCGGTGCTGGCGCGGGTCGCGGCGATCGAGGCCGTATGCAGACGCCACGACGTGCCGCTGAAGCGCGCCGCGCTGCAGTTTCCGCTCGGCCACCCGGCGGTCGTCAGCCTGGTGATGGGCGCGGTCTCCCCCGAAGAGGTCAGGGATCAGATCGCGGCGCTGTCGACGCCGGTTCCCGCCGCGCTGTGGGCGGAACTCAAGGCGCTCGATCTGCTCGGCGCCGATGTCCCGGTCCCGGTGTAGCACATGCGGATCGACGCCCATCAGCATTTCTGGAGCCTCGCCCGCGGCGATTATGGCTGGCTGACCCCCGCGCTCGGGCCGATCTACCGCGATTTCGGGCCGGAGGACATCGCCCCGCTGCTCGCCGCCCACGCCATCGACCGGACGATCCTGGTTCAGGCCGCGCCGACCGAGGCCGAGACCCTGTTGCTGCTGGAGATCGCGGCAAAAACCGCTTTTGTCGCCGGCGTCGTAGGCTGGAGCGAATTCGCTGCGCCCTCTGCGGCGCAGCGGATCGCCGCCCTGGCCGAAAACCGGCTTCTGGTCGGCCTGCGACCGATGGCGCACGATATCGCCGATCCCCACTGGCTTGCCCGCCCGGCGCTCGACGCGGCCTTCGCGGCGCTGTCCGAACATGATCTCGTCTTCGATGCGCTGCTGCGACCGGCGCATATCGAGGCCATGCTGAGCCGGCTGGAGCGCAGCCCGGGGCTGGTCTGCGTCATCGACCATGCCGCCAAGCCTGATCTGACCGGGGGCTCGCTGGCGGGCTGGCGCGCCGGCATCAGCACGCTGGCGAGGCATCCTTCGGTGTTCTGCAAACTCTCCGGGCTGGTCACGGAGGCCGGCGCCGACTGGACGCGCGAGACGCTGGTCCCCGTGGTCGACCATGTTCTCGCCAGTTTTGGCCCGGAGCGCGTGATCTGGGGCAGCGACTGGCCGGTCGTGACGCTGCGCGCCAGCTATGCTCGCTGGCTCGAGACGGCCGAGCTGCTGCTCGCGCCGCTGGACAGCGCCGCGCGCGAGGCCATCATGGGCGGCAATGCGCGCCGCCTCTATCTGTCGCGCCGCGGCCGCGCCTGAACTGCTGGAGGCATGGATGCTGAAGGGCCTCGATCCCGTTCTCTCCGCCGATCTGCTCTGGCTGCTCGCAGCCATGGGGCATGGCGACGATCTCGCTCTGGTCGACGCCAATCACCCGGCCGAAACGATTGCGCGGGCGACGGCGAGTGGCCGCCTCGTCCGGCTGCCGGGCTTGTCGATGAAACGCGCCGCGCGGGCGATCCTGTCGGTGCTGCCGATCGACGATTTCGAGCCCGAGCCGGTGCGCCGGAAGCTGGTCGTGAACGAGCCCGCGCAAATCCCGCTGGTCCAGATGGAAGTGCAGGAAGAACTCGATCGCGCGGCCGGCGCGGCCCTGCCCATGGTCGGGATCGAGCGCTTCGCCTTTTACGCCGCGGCCCGCTCGGCCTTCGCCGTGATTCAGGTCGGGGATCCCCGGCCCTATGGCTGCTTCCTGCTGCGCAAGGGCGTCATCGCCGGCTTAACCTCAGGCGGTGTTGGCGGCGGTGGGCGGGCTCGCGAGCGCGGCCGCCTCCCCCGACGCCGGGGGCAGGCGCACGGTCTCGATGCAGAGCTTCACCGCCTCGCGCAGGCTCCCCGCCAGCAGATCGGCGCGGGTCTCATCGCCGAGGATCGATGAAGACGAGCCCGCCGGCATGCTGAGGCAGGCCAGCATCAGCGTCGCCGCGGGCAGTCGGCGGCGCAGCCGGCGCAGGCTGTAGCGCATATGGGCCGGGCTGCCGGCGTCGATGTAGCAGAGGCAGACGAGCGCGTATTTCCGCGCCTGCAGGTCGATGACATTCGGGCTCGCCAGCGCTTCGGGCGATTCGACGGCGGTGCGGATGCCATGCTTGTCGAGCAGCTGCGCCAGCATGATCGCCGCCGCCTCGTCCAGCGGACCCTGGCCGGCGATGCAGACGACGCTGTCTTCGCTGCGGAACGGCTCGGCCAACTCCTGCTGACTCAGCACCGGCAGATCGGATGAGCCTTCGCTGTCATCGGTCGACTCGACGGCGTCGACCGCCTCGGCGTCGGTGGTGGCGTTGCCCGATCGCGGGGCGCGGTCGTCGTGATCAGACAGATCGTCGACGACTTCGCGGACCGTCTCGAGGATGCGGGCGATGCGCTCTTCGTCGAGCACGCCGCGCACCAGATCGGCCTTGGCGAGGCGCAGGCCTTCCAGCGCGACTTCGTCGTAATAGGCCGAGAGCGAGCGCTCCTTCAGAACCTCCTCGGCCTTGTCGGCCGTTTCAGCCGGATCTCCGGAGAGAACGCGCTGGTAGAAGATCTCCGGCGGCGACAGCGCCGGCCGGTCGCCGAGCAGCACGTCCAGGAATTCGAGCCTCTCGACATGGCGACCGAGCACGACGAGGCAGATCGTCAACGGCATGGCGAGCACGAGGCCGATCGGTCCCCAGAGCCAGGTCCAGAATGTCGCAGACGCCACGACCGCGACCGGCGACAGACCGGTGGAGCGGCCATAAACGAGCGGCTCCAGCACATGCGCCGCCAGCGGCTCCGCCACCAGAAACAGCATCGCCGCCCATAGCAGCATGGTCCAGCCGGGGTCGACGGCGGCCGCCAGCGCCAAGGGGAAAGCTGCCGAGATGATCGCGCCGATGTAGGGCACGAAGCGCATGATGCCGGTCAGGATGCCCCAGAGCGCCGGGTTCGGCACGCCGATCAGCCAAAGCCCGATGCCGATGCAAAGGCCGAATCCCGCATTCAACAGCAACTGGCTGACGAAGAGACGGCTCAACCTGGCCGCCGCGTCGTCGAGGGCCGCGGTGGTCTTCTGCAGATCGTAGGTTCCCGCCAGGCGGATGAAGCGGTTTCGCAGATCCTCCCGCTGCAGCAGGATGAAGATCACGAAGATCAGCACGATGCCGGTCGTCGTCAGAGGGTGGACCAGCGGCCTGATGAAGGAGCCCAGCGTCTGCAGCGAAGTCGGCTCGGGCTCGCGCACCTCGACCGGGATCGGCCGCGCCTCGCCAGTCCGGGGCTCGCCCGGCGGCGGCTCGGTCATTTCGGCTGGAACTCTCGGCCGGTCGAGCTCCTTGCCGAGGTCCTGCAGGAGGTTGGCGGCGCGTTCCAGCGCGCTGCTGCCGGCGGCGGAACCGCGCAGCGAGGCAATTTTCTCGCGCATGGTGATCTGGTAGCGCGGGAGTTCGCCGGCCAGCTGCGTCACCTGAGACGCCATCAACACGGCAAGCGCGGACAATGCGGCGAAGGCCACCAGCACCACCACGATCACCGCCACGGGACGCGGCACGCGCAATGTGCGCAGCCCCTTCACAAGCGGCGCCAGCACGAAACTGAGGAGAATGGCCAGCGCGACGGGAATGAAGACTTCCCGACCGACATAGAGCCCGGTGATGATCAGCGCCGCCACGCCGAGCGCGCCGAAGCTCGGACCGGCGGGAAGAACGAGCCCGTCACGCGAGGTTGAAGAGAGGATCGGCCTGCGCATTCAGTCAGCTCCGGCGTGGTTGGGACGACACGCCGCCCGCCTGCCTCCTGCGAGCCAGCCACGATCCTGCGCGAATACGGCTAACCTCAACCGCGAAGCGCACGGAAAGTTCCGCGCCGGAAGGTCAGGCCGCGCAGCCCTTACGAAACGTCATCTTGTTGAGCCACATCAATTACATAGCTCCGATTTCTGCGCATTCTCCCGACCATGGAGAACGCAATGACCGACTTCGAACGGCTCAGCATCACGGCGGCGGCCCTGCGCACCATCCTGCATCAGGAGGAGGCCGTCACCAAGCTCGCGGAAGAGAAACCGTCCATCGCCGGCGCGGCGAGCGCCGCGCAGGCCGCCCGCGCCGCGGCGGTGGCGGTTGAGGCGCTGCGGCTCATCGGCGACATCTCCGAGGCCAGCGCCAAAGCGCAGCAGGCCGCGATCATCCAGCGCGCCAGGCGGGCGCTTCAACTGGCCTCGCAGCGCACGGACGCCGCAGCCTCGTTCGACCATCTGCGCATGGTCAACTGATCGAGCCGATCGCGATCGACGCGCGGACAGGAAGATCCGAGCCTCAGAGCAAGGACTTGGCCAGCATGCAGTGCACGCCCTTATGCTGGTTCACCGTCTGGGTGATGCGCAGATCAGCGGCGATGCTGCACAGCGCGTAAGCCTCGGCGCGGCTGATGCCGACGCGCTCGACGATGACGGCGATCATGTCGCGCAGCGCGATTTCGACGCAGCGATCGAGGTCGGGGTCCATGCCGAAGGTCATCAGATGCGTCGCCGTCTCGGCGCGCGGATAGGTGAAGGACAGATCCTTGCGCACCGTCAGCCTGAACCGCCCCGACAGCGCCGTCTCAATGGCTGTGACGTTGACCTCGCCATCGCCCTGCAGGCCGTGACCGTCGCCACAGGAAAACAGCGCGCCCTCGGCGAAGACGGGCAGATACAGCACCGTGCCGGCCACCAGCTCCTTATTGTCGATATTGCCGCCGAAGGCGCGCGGGATGATCGAGGTGCAGCGCCGCCAGCTCGCCGGCGGGGCCACGCCCATCACGCCGAAAAACGGCTTCAGCGGCAGTTCCAGGCCCCAGGGCATGGCGCCGATCATCCGCTCGCGATCCAGCGGAATGGTCATCAGGTGATAGTCCGGGAAATCGTCGGGCAGCGTGCCGGCGAGAGGCCTGCTGAAATTGAAGCCCCAGTCCTGGCGCAGCGAAACGGATTCGATGGCGACCTCGAGCACATCGCCAGGCATGGCCCCT
>JBKBRD010000087.1:6344-10327 GCA_046292405.1 Allobosea sp.
CTGTCTCGCCGCTGCGAATGCGCAGCACCGCCGGGACGGCGGCGTCGAAATAGCCCCAGTGGCAAGTCTCGGGCGATGCGGCGAGATGATGTGACATGCAGATCCCCTGGCGAATGCGAGGGGGCGAGCATGGGAGGCCGGGGCGCGCCGGTCGAGTCCCGACGAGCGGAGCGCCGGGGTCGTCCCCGGAAAAACGCGGCGGCGCGGCGCTTCCCGGGGCTGCCTGCGCTCAGCGCATCAGGCCGGCGGCGCGCAACGCGTCCTCGATCACCTTGCCCACGCCCACGGCGGCGGCCGGGCGTGGCGCAGCCCTGCCCGAGCGCTTCCAGGCCGGGAGGGGTTGCGCCTCGGGCTCCGTCTGCTCCGGTTGCGTGGGCAGCGCCAGCGCCGATCCGGTCTCGGTCAGGTTCCAGGAGCGGGCGATGTGCCGCGTCGAGGAGATCTGCGCGTCGAGCATGAACGGCCCGACGGCGCCGATATCGTCGGCGGCGCTGAGCGGCGTGCCGTGCCCCATGCCCGCAATGTCGATCGCCTCGATCCGCACATGGCCGGCGGCGTCGCGATAGAGCCGGCGGCTGTGCCGACCGATCATGCTCTGCTCCGGCTGGACGCCCTGCAGCCCGTGCAGATCGCGCCATTGGCTGACGATGGCCTCCATATTGGCGGGCGAGACGGTGCGGTCGGCGCCGCCATGCCAAATGGCGAGCGATGGCCAGGGTCCGCGGTGGTCGGAGGCGCCGAGCACGGCGGCCTTGAGCCGCGCCTCCGAGGGCAGCCCATGGCCGCGCATGCGGTCGAACGCCTCCGGGATCGAGGCGGCGCAACCATAGGGCAGACCGGCGATGACCGCTCCGCCTGAGAACAGCTCCGGATAGGTGGCGAGCATCACCGACACCATCGCGCCCCCGGCCGACAGCCCGGTGACGAAGACGCGCGCCGGGTCGAGATCGTGGCGGGCGACCATCTCGCCAACCATCTGCGCGATCGACAGAGCCTCGCCCGAGCCGCGGCTGGTATGCGACGGCACGAACCAGTTGAAGCAGAGATTGGCGTTATTCTCCCGCCGCTGCTCCGGATACAGCACGGCGAAGCCATGCCGGTCCGCCAGCCGCGACCAGCCAGCGCCATGATCGTAACCGGCGGCCGTCTGCGTGCAGCCATGCAGGACGACGACCAGCGGGGCGTTCCGCGGCAGGTCGGCGGGTGTGTAGCTGAAGCCGTTGAGCGCGCCGGGATTGGAGCCGAACTCGCCGAACGCCGACAGGCGCGTCGCCGGCGCGGTCGCGGCCGCTGCGCCGAAACGGCTTTTCATGGCGTCCAAACGGGAAATCGTATCGGAAATACTGCGCATCGCGCCTGCCTTTCATGGGTCCCGCCTGATGGCGTCGACGGGTGTCCAACGGATTGGAGCCAGTTATGTTGCAACGCACAATAGGCAATTCAATGCCTAGGTCACGTTTCGACGCAGCCGCGGCTGCGCGCACGGGTGGGGTTTCGACCGCTCGGCGATCACAGAATCTTGTGCGACGGTTTTGCGCGGGAACGTCTGGCTTGCCTGTCGAGTTGGGGCCGGAAGATGTCCTGAAGCTTGCCAAGACGCGACGCCGATCGCGGCGTTCAGGGCAAGACGACATCTCTCGCGACGCGCACCAATCTGGAGAAGACATGCAGTTTCCAAGCGATTTGGCGGCGTCACGCCGCGAAGTGCTGATCGGCACGGCGGCGGCGGTGGCCTCCGGCTCGGCCTCCGCGCGGCTTTCGGCGCAGGAGCGCAGCGAATTGTCCCCGGTGATCGCCAAGGTCTCGTTCGAGGTCAACGGCGCGCGGCGCGAGCTCAGCCTCGACGCCCGCACCACCCTGCTCGACGCGCTGCGCGAGCATCTGCAGCTGACCGGCACCAAGAAGGGCTGCGATCACGGCCAGTGCGGGGCCTGCACCGTCCTGGTCGATGGCAGGCGGATCAATTCCTGCCTCAGCCTCGCGGTGATGCATGAGGGCGACAAGGTCACCACCATCGAAGGTCTCGGCACGCCCGACAATCTGCACCCGATGCAGGCCGCCTTCGTCAAGCATGACGGCTTCCAGTGCGGCTATTGCACGCCCGGCCAGATCTGCTCCGCCGTCGCCGTGCTCGACGAGCTGAAGGCCGGCGTTCCCAGCCATGTCAGCGCCGATCTCAACGCCAGCCCAGAGACTTCGGACGAGGAGCTGCGCGAGCGGATGAGCGGCAATATCTGCCGCTGCGGAGCCTATCCCAACATTATCGACGCCATCGTCGACGTGTCCGGGAGGAAGGCATGAAATCCTTCACCTTCGAACGCGCCACAACCCCGGCCCAGGCCGCCGCCGCCGCCGCGCAGAACCCCGACGCCCGTTTCATCGCCGGCGGGACCAATCTGCTCGACCTGATGAAGCTCGAAATCGAGACTCCCCGCCATCTCATCGACGTGAACGGGCTTTCGCTCGACAGCATCGAGCCGACGCAGGAGGGCGGTCTGCGGATCGGCGCCCTGGTCCGCAACACCGATCTGGCCGCCGATGCCCGGGTGCGTCGCGATTACGCGGTGCTGTCGCGGGCGCTGCTGGCCGGCGCTTCGGGCCAGCTGCGCAACAAGGCGACGACGGCCGGAAACCTGCTGCAGCGCACGCGCTGCCCGTATTTCTACGACACTAACCAGCCCTGCAACAAACGCCAGCCGGGCAGCGGCTGCGCCGCCCTGGGCGGTTTCAGCCGGACGCTTGCGGTGGTCGGGGCCAGCGACGCCTGCATCGCCACACATCCGAGCGACATGGCCGTCGCCATGCGCGCGCTCGACGCCACGATCGAGACCGTGCGCCCCGACGGCGCGACGCGCAGCGTGCCGATCGCCGAGTTCTACCGGGCTCCGGGCGACCGGCCCGATCTCGAGACGGTACTGACGGCGGGCGAGCTGATCACCGCGGTGACGCTGCCCAAGCCGGCAGGCGGCAAGCATTTCTACCGCAAGGTGCGCGACCGCGCCTCCTACGCCTTCGCGCTGATCTCGGTCGCCACGATCGTGCAGCCTGACGGCTCGGGCCGGGTCGCTGTGGGCGGCGTCGCGCCGAAGCCGTGGCGCGACGAGCGGGCGGAAGCCTCGCTGCAGCAGGGCGCGAAGCCGGTCGCCGCAGCTTTGCTGGCGAACGCCAAAACCACTGAAGACAACGCATTCAAGCTTCCGCTGGTCGAGCGCACGCTCGCCGCCGTGCTTGCCGAAGCGAGGGCCTGAACCGTGAAATTCGACACTCCCGCCACCACCAATCCGATCGACCGGCTGAAAGTCATCGGACAGCCGCTCAACCGCATCGACGGGCCGCTGAAGACGACGGGCACGGCCCGCTACGCCTATGAGCAGCATGACGTCACGGCCAGGCAGGCCTATGGCCAGGTCGTCGGCTCCGCCATCGCCAAGGGCCGCATCGTCTCGATGGATGTCGCGGCGGCGCGCCGCGCGCCAGGCGTGCTGGCGATCGTAACGGCGGAGAACGCCGGCAAGCTCGGCAAGGGCAAGATGAACACGGCCAAGCTGCTCGGCGGTCCGGAAATCGACCATTACCATCAGGCCGTCGCGGTCGTCGTGGCCGAGAGCTTCGAGCAGGCGCGCGCGGCTTCGCACCTGATCAAGATCCGCTATGCCGAGGCGAAGGGCAGCTTCGATCTCGATGCGGCGAAGGACGGCGCGCCGAATGCGCCCGACGGCGACAGCCCGAGCCAGACCGCCGTCGGCGATTTCGCCGGGGCTTTCGCGCAGGCTGCCGTCAAGCTCGACGAGCAGTACACCACGCCCGATCAAGCCCATGCGATGATGGAGCCGCACGCCTCGGTCGCCAGCTGGGAGGGCGACAAACTCACCGTATGGACATCCAACCAGATGATCGCCTGGAGCGTCGGCGACCTCGCCAAGACGTTGGGCATCCCCAAGGAAAATGTCCGCCTGGTTTCGCCGTTCATCGGCGGCGGCTTC
>JBKBRD010000088.1:0-9843 GCA_046292405.1 Allobosea sp.
CGCGCCTTCAGCGGTGACATCCTTGCCGCCGATGACGATGCTGCCCTTGCGGGCCTGAACCAGCCCGGCGATCGTCTTCAGCAGCGTCGATTTGCCGGCGCCGTTGGGGCCGATGATCGAGACGATTTCGCCCGGCCCCACGCGCAGCGACGTGCCCTTCAGGATTTCCTCGGACGCGCCATAGCCGGCCGTGACGCCGTCGACGCTGAGCAGATCGGCTGTCGCAGCGCTCAATGACGCCTCCCGAGATAGGCTTCCTGCACGCGCAGATCGGAGGCGACCTCGTCGAACGAGCCCTGCGTCAGGGTCTTGCCCTCGGCCATCACGATCACAGGGTGGCAGAGGCGCTTGATCAGCGCCATGTCGTGCTCGATCAGGCAGATGGTCAGCCCGTCGCGGTTGAGCGCGGTCAGATGCTCGGCGATCTGGTCGGCAAGCGTCGGGTTGACGCCGGCCATGGGCTCGTCGAGCAGCAGGACCTTCGGATCGGCCATCAACGCCCGGCCGATCTCGACCAGCTTCTTCTGGCCGCCCGACAGCGCGGTCACGGGGTTGTCCAGCACGTGGTCGAGGCGAAGGCGCCGCGCAATGCCGTGGGCGCGCTCGGCCAGGGCGGCTTCGCGCCGCCTCGCCGCCTGCGAGCCGAACAGCCCTGCAAGCAGCCCTTCGCCCGGCTGGTCGGCGCCGTAGAGCATCAGGTGCTGGAAGACGCTGAGCTTGGGGAAGCCGCGCGCCAGCTGGAAGCTGCGCACCAGCCCGGCCGCAACGAGCGTCTCCGGCGGCTGGCCGGTGGTGTCATGCGTCCCCAGATGAACGCTGCCGCCCTTGGGGCGGTAGAGCCCCGATATGGCGTTGAACAGCGTCGACTTGCCGGCGCCGTTGGGGCCGATCAGCCCGGTGAAGGAGCCGGCCGGCACGTCCAGATCGACGCCGCGCAGGACATGGACGCCGTAGAAGTCGAGCTTGAGCCCGGCGATGCGAAGGGCCGCCGTCATCGGGCGCTGGCCGCAAGCCGCGGCGGTGCGCTCTGCATCGGAAATTGCTGTCGCACCTGCTGCTTCCAGAAAGCGAGCATCTGCTCATAATAGGGCGGGTCTTTACGCAGAACGGTCTGGGCGATCATGCCGCGCATCAGGCACATTGTGGCGTTCATCACGGTGCGGACATGGTCGGGTTCGGCGCCGGTCCGTGACGCCAAGGCGGTCCAGATGGCGTCGAGCCCGGCATGGAATTCGCGGACGGTCGGGATGAGGTCGGCCTTGAAATCGGGATTGTGCCTGGCTTCCGGCAGGTACTCCATCGTCACGTAGAACAGCCGGTCCGACATCATCCGCCAGATGTAGTCGACGATCTCGTCGCTGGAGCCGCCCTGAGTCACGAATTCCTGGGCGAAGCGGTGCAGGCCCTGCGTCGACTGGTCGAGCATATGCGCCACCGCCGCGCTGATGATCGCTTCGCGCCCGGCGAAGTGATGGGTCAAGGCGCCGCGCGAAACCCCGGCCTTGCGCGCGATTTCGGGCGTCGAGGTGCGGGCGAGGCCGCGCTCATGCAGCAGATCGATGGTCGCTTCCAACAATTTGGCCGAGGTCTCCGCGCTGCGTTCCCTCTGGGATCGTCTCTTGCCGGTCGAGTTCACGCGCCGTCCTGCCCGTGGAAGAAGATGCGGCAAAGCTGCGGCCGCAGATGCAAACAGTCAAGCTTGTTTCTTGCATTTCCCGGCCGGTTTTTTCCCCCTGCCGCTGCGCAAGATTTAGGCGTCGAGGCGCCGGCGCCGCGGGCGACGCCCATGCGCATCCGTCAACCGCTCAGGTGACGGGCAGGACCGAGCAGCTCTGGCCGCCATCGACGGGCAGGCAGACGCCGGTGATGAACTGAGCTTCGTCGGAGGCCAGGAAGACGGCGGCGTTGGCGATGTCCCAGGCGCTGCCCATCCGGCCGAGAGGGACAGAGTTGCTGCGGGCCGCCACCATCTCCTCGACGGAGCCGTACTGGCCGGAAATCTGCTTGTAGATCAGGGGCGTGTCCATCAGGCCCGGCATGATGCAATTGGCCCTTATGCCCTGTCGCGCATATTGCATGGCGAGCGCGACGGTCGCGTGGTTCACAGCCGCCTTGGTCGCGTAATAGGCGAAATAGGGGTAGCCGACCCAGCGTATCGCCGCCAGCGAGGAGATGTTGACGATGGCGCCGCCGCCGCTTTTCAGCATCTGCGGGATCACCGCCTTGCAGCAGCGAAAGACCGAGCCGAGGTTGAGGTCGATTGCCGCCTGGAAATCCTCCTCGCTCAGCTCAACCGGCCCGCCCATATGGGTCATGCCGACATTGTTGTGCAGGATGTCGATGCGTCCGAAGCGCTGCATCACATCCGAGACGCCGGCCTCGATCGAGGGCTGGGCGGTGACGTCCGCGACGATGGCGAGGGCTGTCCCGCCCTCGCCGGCGATGATGTCGGCCGTCTCCTGCGCAGCGGCGAGCACGCGGTCGACGCAAGCCACCTGCGCGCCCTCGCGGGCGAAGGCGACAGCGACCGCCTTGCCATTGCCCCAGCCGGGGCCGGACGAACCGGCCCCGAACACGATCGCAGTCTTGCCTTTGAGGCGGTCGGCCATGATGTCAGGCTTTCGCTGCGCCGGTGCGATCAGCTCAGCGAGCTGCCCACCGCCTTCTCGAGAATGGCCCAGGCTTCGTCGCCATATTTCTTCTTCCACTCGGCGTAGAAGCCGCCCTTGCGCAGCGCCTCGCGGAAGGGCGCGGCCTGGGTGTCGTTGAAGACCATGCCCTTGCTGGTGAGATCGGCGCGCAGGCCGGAGTTCAGCTGCTCGACATCGGCGCGCTGGAGCAGCGCCGCCTCGTTGAGGTTCTTGGCGACGATGGCGCGCAGATCCTCCGGCAGGCGCTCCCAGGCGCGACGGTTGCCGAGGAACCAGAAGCCGTCCCACATATGGTTGGTCATGGAGCAGAACTTCTGCACCTCGTAGAGCTTCGCGGTCGAGATGATCGCCAGCGGGTTCTCCTGGCCGTCGACGATTTTGGTCTGCAGGGCGGTGTAGACCTCGGCGAAGTTGATGCTGGCGGGCGCCGACTGGAAGGCGGTAAACATCGAGGTCCAGAGCGGGCTGACCGGCACGCGGATCTTGAAGCCCTTCAGGTCGTCGGGGGTGTTGATCGGCCCCTTGGAGCTGGTCATCTGACGGAAGCCATTGTCCCAGATCTTGTCCATGACGACGAGATTGGCCTTGCCGATCTGGCCGCGCACATAGGCGCCGAGCTCGCCGTCCATCGCCTTCCAGACCGAGGCGTAGTCGGGGAAGGCGAAGCCGATGCCGTTGACCGAGGCGTTGGGCACCAGCGTCGACAGGATCAGCGGCGAGAGGGTGAAGAACTCGATGCCGCCGGAGCGGACCTGGCTCAGCATGTCGGTGTCGGAGCCGAGCTGGCTGGAGGGGAAGATCTGGATGACGAGGCGGCCCTTCGACTCCTCCTTGATCTTCTCCATCGCCGCGGCGGCGCGGATGTGCAGCGGGTGGGTGACCTGCAGGTTATGCGCGAACTTGTAGGTGAACTCGGCGGTCTGCGCCTCGCTCCGGCCGATGGAGAAGGAGCCGATGGCGGCGGCGGCGGCCGAGCCCTGGATCAAAGTGCGGCGTGAGATGGTCATGCGATGGATCTCCCTTGAGGCGTTTCTTGGTTTGGTGGTCGGTGATGGGGAGCGCCCTGCCGCTCGTGACGGGGCGCCCGGTTTTCGTCAGAGCGCGATGGTCGAGATGATCGGGAATGCGGCGATCAGGATCAACCCCGCGAGCAGGGCGACGAGATAGGGCCAGATCGCCGACATCGCCTCGTCGGGCGAGACATTGCCGATCTTGCAGGCGATGTAGAAGCCGATGCCGATGGGCGGCGTCATCAGGCCGATATTCATCGAGGTCACGACGACCATCGAATAATGCACGTCGTTGATGCCGAGCTTCTTGGCGATCGGGAACATCAGCGGGGCCATCAGCACCAGCGCCGGCAACCCTTCCAGCACGCAGCCGAGAATGATGAAGACGAGGATGGTGATGCCCATGAAGGCCATCCAGCCGCCGGGCAGGTTGGCCATCCAGATCGCCAGCTGGTTGGCGAAGCCGGTCTGCGTCAGGGCCCAGGCCATGGCCGAGGCGGCGCCGAGGATCATCAGGATGGCGCCCGACAGCGCCGCCGTCTCGACCAGCATCTCGTAGAATTTGCGCGGGCTGATGCCGCCATACATGACGATGCCGACGATCATGGCGTAGACGACGGCGATGGTCGACACCTCCGTCGCGGTGGCGACGCCGCCGCCGACGGCGCTGCGGATGAGGAAGGGCAGGACGAGGGCGGGCGCCGCGATCAGCGCCGCCTTCCAGATGACGCCGAGCGGCGCGCGCTTGACGCCGCCGAGGCTCTCGATCCCAGCCTTCCAGCGGGCGAGAACGGCGAGCACCAGCAGCAGCACCATCGCCACCAGGAAGCCGCTGGTGAACAGGCCGGCGATCGAGACGCCGGCCACCGAGCCGAGCACGATCAGCACGATCGAGGGCGGCACCGTCTCGGCCATGGCCGCGCCGGTGGCGAGCAGGGCGATCAGCTCCTTGGGCTTGTAGCCGCGCCGCTTCATCTCCGGGAACAGGGCCGGGGCGACGGTGGCCATGTCCGAGACCTTCGAGCCGGAGATGCCCGAAACCAGAAACAGCGAGCCGAGCAGCACATAGGACATGCCGGCGCGGACATGGCCGAGCATCGACGCCAGGAAGTCGACGATCGCCTTGCCCATGCCGGTGGCGTCGAGCACGCAGCCGAGCAGCACGAAGATCGGCACCGAGAGCAGGATCAGGCTCGACATGCCTTCATCCATGCGGCCGATCATGACCAGCGTCGGCACGGAGGTGGTGAAAGTCAGGAAGCAGAGCGTCCCCATGCCGAAGCAGAAGGCGATCGGCACGCCCGCGACCAGGCAGGCCGCGACGACGATGACGAGGAAGATGACGATGTTGCCGTAGCCCAGCCCCTTGAAGAAGGGGGCCATGAACCAGCAGAAGGCGCCGACCGCGACGATGATCGCGAGGCCGACCAGAAAATCGGCCGGACGGGCGCTGCGGATCGCGTGGCGCAGCGCGAGCAGGAACATGGCGGCGATGCCGAAGGCGATGGCCGAGACGCGCCAGCTCAAGGACAGGCCGAGCGCCGGCGAGGTCACGAAGGATTCCTCCATCGCATAATCGACGGCCGGGTAGATCATCGCCAGCAGGAAAGTCGCGACCACGAGCAGGGCGAAGGTGTTGACGAATTCGCGCATCCGCGGCGGCATCATGCCGACGAACAGGGTCAGCCGGAGATGCTCGTTGCGGTCGATGGCGATGGCGGAGCCGAGCATCGCCAGCCAGAGGAAGGAGATTGAGGTGACCTCGTCGACCCAGATCACCGGCAGCGAGAAGACGTAGCGCGAGACCACGCCGAGCAGCAGCACGCCGATGATCAGGATGAGCAGCAGGGAGGCGATGATCTCGACCGGCCGCATGAAGGCCGAGCCAGGCCGCAGCCCGGTTTCGAGCGCGACGTCGGGCAAGGCGATCTTGTCGGCGATGTCGACCATCTCAACGCGCCCCGGCGCCGGGAACCGGCTTGACGGGCGCGGCGCGGCCGTCAGCCTGACGGATGACATCCAGCAACATCGATCGAACCTCCCACTAGCGCCGATCTTGTCTTCCGACCGGTCTGGCCGCGTTCCACATTATGCGTGATGGCGCGGTCTCTTGCGGCGGAGACTACACGGGATCATCGGGATTGCAATCCGATACTCGGCAAACTATCATCGAAATCATAAGAAATAGGTCCATGATGCGGACCATCAGGGAAGCCAAGGTGGGTCAGCCGAGTCCGACACGCAGCAATATTTCGGGGGCGCAGAGCGTCGACCGTGCGCTGCGGCTGCTGGCGCTGATTGGCCGCGAGCCGGCGGGCGGCCTGCCGCTCAGCGAAATCGTCAGCGAGTCCGGGCTGAACAAGCCGACGGCGCGACGTTTGCTGATGGCGCTGATCCGCAGTGGCCTCGTCGAGCAGGAGGCCGCGACCCGGCATTATTGTCTCGGCGAGGAAGCCTTCGTGCTCGGCGTGCTGGCGGCGCGGCGGCACAGCCTGCTCGAGCTGGCGCAGCCGAGCCTGCGCCGCCTGTCCGAAGTCACGATGGACACCAGCTTCCTGTCAGTGCGGCGCGAGAATTATTCGGTCTGCCTGCACCGGGAGGAGGGCACCTATCCCGTGCGCACCCATGCGCTGCAGGTGGGGTTCCAGCATCCGCTCGGCGTCGGCGCCGGCTCGCTCGCCATGCTGGCGGCGCTGCCGGATGCGGAGGTTGCGCTGGTGATGGAGGCCAACCAGCGGGTGCTGCTGACGCAATATCCCGGTTTTCCGCCCGATGAGATCCTGCAGGATCTGAGGACGACGCGGGCGCGCGGCTTTTCGCTGAATCCGGGACGGCTGGTCGCCAGTTCCTGGGGGGTCGGCGCGGCTTTTCGCTATCCCGATGGGCGCGTCGCCGGCGCATTCAGCCTCGCCGCCATCGACAGCCGCATGCAGCCGCCGCGCCAGCTCGAGCTGGCGCGGCATCTTTGCGTCGAGGTCGCGGAGATGGAGCGGCTGCTGGCGCGGATGTTCCAGTCCAAGCCGGCCTCCGCCGCTGCAGCGCCGGCCGGCTTGCCGAGCGCCGAAGCGGCGCGCCAGCCGCGAAAACCTGCTTATGGGAGTGCCTGATTTGAGCGAAACCACACGCGCAGCCGCCAGCAGTCCGAAGGGCGGGCAGGCCCCGCAATCGCGCCGGGTGATGAACCTGGCGCATATCGTGCGCCAGAACGCCCGCCGGCTGGCGGATTATCCCGGCTTCGTCTGGGGCGAGCGCAGCTGGAGCTGGAAAGAGATCGACGCGCAGGTCTGCGCGCTGGCGGCCGGGCTGCAGGCGCGCGGCATCGGCAAGGGCGACCGGATTCTGGTCCATTCCAAGAATTGCGACGCGATGTTCGTTTCGATGTTCGCAGCCTTTCGGCTCGGCGCCGTCTGGGTGCCGACGAATTTCCGGCTGCTGCCGGACGAGGTCGGCTATCTCGCGACCTCGTCGGGAGCGCGCTGCTTCATCTGCCATGGCGATTTCCCCGCCCACGCCGCCGCGGTCGCTTCCGTGTCGCCGGCGCCCGAATTTACCTGGCGCATCGGCCAGGGTTCCTTCGGCGATGACGAGGTCGGGGCGGTCATCGCCCGCCATGAAGGGGCGACCATGCCCGACGCAGCGGTGGAGCATGACGATCCCTGCTGGTTCTTCTTCACCTCGGGCACGACCGGCCGCTCCAAGGCGGCGGTGCTGACCCATGGCCAGATGGCCTTCGTCATCACCAACCATCTCGCCGATCTGCTACCGGGTTCGACCGAGGCCGACGCCTCATTGGTGGTGGCGCCGCTCTCGCACGGAGCCGGCGTGCACCAGCTGGTGATGTCGGCGCGCGGGGCGACGAGCATATTGCTGCCGTCGGAGCGTTTCGACATCGACGAAGCCTTCCGGCTGATCGCGCGCTACCGCGTCACCAATATCTTCACCGTGCCGACCATCCTGAAGATGCTGGTCGAGCATCCGGCGGTCGACCAGCACGATCATTCCAGCCTGCGCCACATCATCTATGCCGGCGCGCCGATGTATCGCGAGGACCAGAAGGCGGCGCTCGCCAAGCTCGGCAAGGTGCTGGTGCAGTATTTCGGGCTGGGGGAGGTCACCGGCAACATCACCGTGCTGCCGCCGGCCTTCCACGTTGCCGAAGACGGGCCGGAGGCGCGCATCGGCACCTGCGGCTTCGAGCGCACGGGCATGCAGGTGCAGATCCAGGACGATGACGGCCGCGAGCTGCCGCCCCATCGGCAGGGCGAGATCTGCGTGATCGGACCCGCCGTCTTCGCCGGGTATTTCGACAATCCCGAAGCCAATGCGAAGGCCTTCCGCAACGGCTGGTTCCGCACCGGCGATCTCGGCCATATGGACGAGCAGGGCTTCCTCTACATCACCGGCCGCGCCTCCGACATGTACATCTCCGGCGGCTCCAACATCTATCCGCGCGAGATCGAGGAAAAGGTGCTGACCCATCCCGCCATCGCCGAGGTGGCGGTGGTGGGCGTGCCCGATCCGGTCTGGGGCGAGATCGGCGTCGCGGTCTGCGTGGTCAGAGCGGGAGCCAGCGCCAACGAGGCGGAGATCGCGGCGTTCCTTGCCGAGAAGATCGCCCGCTACAAAATGCCCAAGCGCTTCTTCTTCTGGGAGGCGCTGCCGAAATCGGGCTATGGCAAGGTGCCCAAGCGCCTGGTCCGGGACGAGCTCGAGGCGCGGGGCGAACTCGACTGGCTGCGGGGCGAAAAATCATGAGGCGGATTGCGCAGCCGGGCCCGGCCGCCGCCGAGCGGATCGAATGGATCGAAAGCCATGGGCGGCGGTTCCAGATGGAGCTGCAGCCGGGGGTATCGCTGGTCGAGAGCGTGCGGCGGGGCTTTGCGGCGGCCGGCTTCACCAGCGGCGTGCTCCAGGTCGACGGGCTGGCCCTCGCGCCTTTCGCCTATGTGATGCCGGCGCTGTCGAAGACGCCTGAGCATGCGGCTTTCTACAGCGATATCTTCCGCCCCTCGGGCGTCGCCCGGATCGATGAGGGGGCGATGACCTTCGGCCTGCGCGACGGCGCGCCCTTCTTCCATTGTCACGCGCTCTGGCAGGAAGCGACCGGCACGCGCAATGGCGGGCATGTCATGCCCGACGAGACCATGGTCGCCGAAGCGATCACCGTGCCCGCCGTCGGGCTGGATGGGGCCGGTTTCTCGGCCTATCTCGACCCGGAAACCAATTTCAAGCTGTTTGGCCCGGCCAAGGCCGCGCCGATGGGCACGGCGCGGGACGGGCGCTTCTTCGCGCTGCGGCTGCGGCCGAACGTCGATTTCACCGGCGCGCTGGAGCAGTTCTGCGCCGCGCGCGGACTGCGCAAGGCCATCATCCATGGCGGCGTCGGCAGCACGATCGGCGCGCGTTTCACCGATGGCGGCGTGGTCGACAACTTCGCCACCGAGGTCGCGATCCGCAGCGGAGTGGTGACGCCCGACGGGGCCGAGACGGCGGTGGATGTGGTGGTGGTCGACTATACCGGCGCGATGGCGAAGGGCCGGCTGCAGCGCGGCGACAATCCCGTGCTGATGACCTTCGAACTGGTGCTGGAGGCGGTCTGACCGTGACCGCAATCATCCGTCCCATGCGCGCTGGCGACCGCGACAGCGTGCTCGGCCTGCTGATGGAGCTGGCGGCGCATGAGGCTGGCCTGAGCGCCACGCGCGCTACCGGCCCGGCGACGGCGCAGGCGCTGCTCGCCGATGATTGCGCCGAGGCGCTCGACCAGGGCGGGGCCCAGTTCGTGGCGGACATCGAGGGCGTCTGCGTCGGTTATCTCGCCTTGCGCTTCGGCGAGACCGGGCCTTACGTGCTTGCGCCGTTGCGGCGGCATGTGCTGGTCGAGAACATCGTCGTCGCCAGCGCACAGCGCGGCCGCGGGCTCGGCCAGGCCCTGCTGGCGGAGGCCGAGCGCTTCGCGCGCGCGGCAGGTTGCCAGGCGCTGCATCTTGGCGTGCTGCCGGGCAACGGCCCGGCGCTGGCGGCCTATGAGCGCGCCGGCTTCAGCGTTTTTTCGATCGAGATGAGCAAGCGGCTGGACTGAGCCGCCGCCGCCTCAGCTGCGGAACAATCCGCCGAGACTGCCGCCGCCGCCGCCGCTGCCCATGCGCGAGGCGCCGGCGCGCGCCGTGGCGTTGTTGCCG
>JBKBRD010000088.1:9853-10261 GCA_046292405.1 Allobosea sp.
CTGAGGGCGCGCTGGTAGTCTTCAGTGGCCTGGGCGCGCTTGCCGAGCTTCTCATTGGCGAGGCCGCGACCGGCCCAGGCCTCGGCATTGCGGTTGTCGACATTGAGCGAGGCGGTGAAATCCTCCAGCGCCGCATCGAACTTGCCGACCGCAATTAGGCTCTGTCCGCGCGCCGTATAGGGCGGGGCGTTGTAGGGGTTGCGGTCGATCACCGAATCGAAATCGGTGATGGCGTACTGATGCTGGCCTTCCTTCTGGTAGACCAGCCCGCGCGCATGAAAGGCCTCGGCCGATTCAGGGTTCAGGCGAATCGCCATGTTGAGGTCGGCGAGCGCCTGCTGGCTGTTGTTCTGGGCGCGCAGCAGATTGGCGCGCCCGACATAGGCCGGGGCGTAATTCGGGTTGGAG
>JBKBRD010000089.1:0-10259 GCA_046292405.1 Allobosea sp.
AGGCCAGCTATCCGATGCGCGACTGGATCAACGCCGGGATGAAGCCCGCCGCCTCCTCCGACGCCCCCGTCTGCGACGCGAATATCTGGCCCAACATCTACAGCATGCTGACCCGCAAGACCTCGCGCGGCACTGTCATCGGCCCCGACCAGACCATGACGCTCGACGAAGTCATTGCCGCCTATACCGATTTCGGCGCCTATGTGAATCGCTGCGAGACCCATCGCGGCCGGCTGCTGCCCGGCATGGCTGCGGATATCGCAGTGTTTTCTCGCAATCTGTCCAAGGCAACGCCAGAACAGCTCTTGCATGAAACCCGCTGCGATATGACGATCATCGACGGCAAGCTCGTCTACGAGGCGGAGGGTTGATGCGCATCGACGACAAACGCCAGGCGCTGGCTCTGGTCCCGGCGAAACCTCGCGATCCCCAGGACGCGGTCCGGTGCTGAACCACGTCGCCCAGCGCCTCGCCCTCTCGGTGCCCGTCCTCTTCGGCGTGCTGCTTTTCGGCTTTCTGTTGCTGCAGCTCGTCCCGGCCGATCCGGCCGCGATCATCGCCGGCCCGACCGCCAGCCCGGAGCTCGTCGCGGAAATCCGGAAGGATCTCGGCCTCGACCGACCGATCTTCATCCAGTTCGCGCTTTATATGAGCCGGGTCGTGCAGGGCGATCTCGGCCTGTCCCTGATCTCCAACACCAGCGTGACGCAGGAGCTGGGCGAGGCGATCGGCCCGACCGTCGAGCTGATGCTGGCCTGCCTGATCTGGGCCATTCCTGTCGGCATCGCGCTCGGCGCCATCGCAGCGGTCAATCGCGGCCGATTCCTCGACCGTCTCGTCATCGCGATTTCCGTCGCCGGCGTCTCCACGCCGGTCTTCTTCATCGGGCTTATCCTGATGCAGTATGTCGGCTATCAATGGGAGCTGCTGCCCTTCATCGGGCGGGGCGGGCCGCTCTGGAGCCTGAGCGGCCTGGCCTCGATCGCGCTGCCGGCGCTGACGCTGGGACTGATCTTCATCGGTCCGATCGCCCGGATGACCCGCACGGCGGCGCTCGAGGTCATGAACGCCGACCATGTCCGCACCGCTCGCGCCAAGGGATTGTCGGAGCGCGTCGTCATCCTCAAGCACGTGCTGCGCAACGCGCTGATCCCGGTGGTCACGCTGATCGGCCTGCAGGCCGGCTATCTGCTCGGCGGCGCGGTCGTGACCGAGACCATCTATTCCTGGCCCGGCGTCGGCCGGCTGGCCGTCGGCGCGATCCTCGCCAGCGACTTCCCGCTGGCCCAGGGCGCCATCCTCGTGCTGGCGCTCGCCTTTCTGACGATCAACCTGATCGTCGACATGCTCTACGCCATGCTCGATCCGCGGGTGCAGAAACATGGCTGAGCTCGCCTCCACAGCCCTGCCCGCTCCCGCCCGGCGCAGCACTGGCTCGCCGATCTGGCGGCGCATCTTTCGCGACCGCCTCGCTTTCGCGGCGGCCATCATCCTGGCCGTGATCTCGCTCGCCGCTTTGCTGGCGCCGTGGCTGGCGCCGTTCGACCCCTACAACACCACCCGCCGGCCCTTCCTGCCGCCGGTCTGGAGCGACGGCTCGCTGCCGCAATACTGGCTCGGCACCGACGGGCAGGGCCGCGACATGGTCTCGCGTCTGCTCTACGGCACGCGGCTGACGCTGCTGATGGGGCTGGCCTCGGTGATCATGGGCGGCGGGCTCGGCGCGCTGGTCGGGCTGATCAGCGCCTATTACCGCCGGCTCGACCCCTGGCTGATGCGCTTCGCCGACATCCTTTTGTCCTTCCCGGCGATCCTGCTCGGGCTGGCGCTGGCGGCCGTCGTCGGTCCCGGCCTCACGGCCATCGTCATCGCGCTGTCGATCGCGACCATCCCCGATGTCGCGCGCATCACCCGCAGCGCTGCGGTCGTCGTCATGGGACAGGACTATATGGAGGCCGGCCGCGCCGTCGGCCTCTCCGACCGCACGCTGATCTGGCGCTATCTCGCGCTGAACTGCCTGTCCTCGGTTTTCGTGTTTCTGACGCTGCGCTTCGGCCAGATCATCCTGATCGGCGCAGCCCTGTCCTTCCTCGGTCTCGGCGTCCGTCCGCCCGAAGCCGAGCTCGGGATGATGGCGTCGCTGGGACGCGATTCCCTGTTCTTCGCGCCGCATATCTCGATGCTGCCGAGCCTGACCATCGTGCTGATCGTGCTCTGCGCCAATGTGCTGGGCGACGCCCTGCGCGACGTGCTCGATCCGCGCCTGCGCAATACCTGATGCCGCCAGCGATCCGCACTGCAACAACAAGGGGAGAACAAGCGTGAAACATCTGACATCCATGGCCGCAGGCGTCCTGCTGGGGCTGAGCGCGCTCCCGGGCGCCGCCTTGGCGCAAGCCTCCAACGCCAGCATTTCGATCGTCCGCGAGGTCGACAGCGACCGCTACGATCCGCAGCGCTCGACGGCGCGCGCCGCCTCCGAAGTGCTGTTCATGATGGGCGACACGCTGGTCTCGCTCGACCATGACATGTCGACGATCAAGCCCGGCCTCGCCACCAGCTGGACCGCCTCGCCCGACGGCAAGACCTACACCTTCAAGCTGCGCAACGACGTGCAGTTCTGCGACGGCAAGAAGCTGACGGCGCAGGACGTGGTCTATTCGATCAAGCGCTGGATCGACCCCGCCACCCGCTCGCCGGTGGCCTGGCGCGCCGGCAAGATCGAGGATGTCGTCGCCACCGACGACTACACCGTCGAATACAAGCTCAAGGCGCCCTTCTCCGAGCTGCTCTACCAACTCACCCAGAGCTTCGCGATCATTCTCGACAAGGCCAATGTCGAGGCGCTCGGCGCCGATTTCGGCGTGAAGGGCTTCAACGGCACCGGCCCCTATTGCTGGGGCGAGTGGAAGCCGCGCAACGAGTTCCGGCTGAAGCGCCACGCCGCCTATAAATGGGGCCCGCCGATCTATGAGAACACCGGCCCGGCCCATATCGAGGAGGTCGTCTGGCGCATCGTGCCGGAGGAGAACACCCGGCTGGCCGCCGCGATGACCGGCCAGACCCAGGTGACGCAATATGTGCCCTATTCCGGCATGGCCCAGCTGCGCGCCAACCGAAATCTCAAGCTGATCGAGTCGAAGGAGGCATTCTGGACCTACTTCGTCGGCTTCAAGATCGACAAGGAAGGCGTCAACGACGCCGCCGTGCGCCGCGCCATGGTGATGGCGGTCGACCAGAAGGCGATCGCCGAGAATCTCTATTTCGGCGAGGTCGAGCCGGCCTACAGCTATATCTCGACCGAGGCGCTGGACTGGAACAAGGCGGTGACCCCGCTCAAGACCAATGTCGCCGAGGCCAACAAGGTTCTCGACGCCGCCGGCTGGGTGAAGGGCGCCGACGGCTTCCGCAGCAAGGACGGCAAGAAGCTCTCGCCTGTGGTCTACGGCTTCACCGGCTCGACCTGGCAGAAGCTGATGGAGGCGATCCAGGGCGATCTGCGCAAGATCGGCGTCGATCTGCGCATCCAGCTCTTCGACGCGACCATCGCCTGGGGCAAGCTGGCGACGCAAGAATTCGACATGTTCGGGATGAGCTTCCCCTACATCTCGGCCGGCGACGCGCTGAACCTGTATTTCCCCTCCACCAATGCGCCGACGCCCAACCGCATGAACTGGAAGGACCCGGCCACCGACGAGCTGCTCAACAAGGGCATCACCGCGCTCAACGACAAGGACCGCGCCGAGGCTTATGGCGAGGTGCTGAAGAAGGTGCATGAGGCCGCCGTCTGGCTGCCGCTCTATCACGAGCCGATGAAGATCGCGGCCTCGGCCAAGCTCGCGCCCTTCAAGGCGCACAACATCTATGGCTGCGGTCTCTACAAGGGCCTCGACCTGAAATTCGTCCGCTGACGCCATCCCCCTCCCCCTCGTGGGGAGGGGACAGGTGCGGGGGCGCAAAGCCGGACCAATTTCCTCCGGCGCTCGGCGGAACGGTTCTGCAGCCTGTCTGGCGAACGGTCGCCGGGCGCGCCGCCCCCATCCCTCCCCCTTCCCCCACAAGGGGAAGGAAAGCGCCGACCCCTGTTCAGTACCGCCACATGCCGGAGCCTGCCATGACCATCACCCTCATCCAGAACGCCAGCTGGATCGTCGCTTACGACGCCAAGGCCAAGGGCCATGTCTATTTGCGCGATGGCGACGTCGCCTATGAGGGCAACCGCATCCTGCATGTCGGCGGAAGCTTCAAGGGCAAGGCCGATGCGACGATCGACGGGCGCGGCAAGATGGTGATGCCGGGCCTGGTCAACATCCATTCGCATCCCTCCTCGGAGGCGATGACCAAGGGCTGGAACGACGAGCTCGGCAGCCCGAAAATGTACGGCACCGCGCTCTACGAATTCATGCCGCTGTTCCGCTGCGACGCCCAGGGCGTCAAGCCCTGCGCGCAGGTGACCTATTCCGAGCTGCTGATGTCGGGCGTCACCACGCTGGTCGACATGTCCGTGGCCTGGGATGGCTGGCTCGAGACCTTCAAGGCCTCGGGCCTGCGCGGCGTGTTCTCGCCGATGTACCGCTCGGCCCGCTGGTACACCGACAATGGCCATCTCGCGAAATACGAATGGGACGCCAAGGCCGGCGAGAAGGCGATGGCCGACGCCATGAAGCTGCTCGACGCTGTCGCCGCCGATGATTCGGGCCGGCTCTCGGGCATGGTCTCGCCCTCGCAGATCGACACCTGCACCCCCGAGCTGATCCAGGCGAGCTATGCCGAGGCCGAGGCGCGCCAGCTGCCCTTCCAGATCCACGCCGCCCAGAGCGTCGTCGAGTTCCACGAGATCACCCGCCGTCACGGCATGACGCCGGTCGAATGGCTGGAATCGCTCGATGTGCTCGGGCCGTTCTCGATCATCGGCCACGGCATCTTCCTCGACCATCACAGCTCGGTGAAATGGCCGGCGACCGACGATCTCGGCTGCCTGGTCGAGACCGGGACGAATGTCGCGCATTGCCCGATCGTGTTCCAGCGCCGCGGCATCGCCATGCAGAGCTTCGGCCAATACGTCGCCGCCGGGGTCAATGTCGGCATCGGCACCGACACCTACCCCCATCACATGCTGGAGGAATTGCGCGCCGTCTGCATCGGCTCGCGCATGATGGCGGAGGATGTCTTCGACCTGCGCACCTCCGACGCCTTCAACGCGGCGACGCTGGGCGGCGCCAAGGCGCTCGGCCGCGACGATATCGGCCGCCTCGCCAAGGGGGCCAAGGCCGATATCGTGCTGGTCGACGTCACCCATCCGATGATGCGCCCGCTGCGCGATCCGATCCGCAGCCTGGTCTACGCCGCCGGCGAGCGCGCCGTGACCACCGTCATCGTCGACGGCGTCACCGTGGTCGAGAACGGCAAGGTGCTGACGATGGATTACGCCAGCGCCGCAGCCGAGCTGGAAGAGGCGCAGCGCCGCGCCGAGCCGAAGGTCAAGGATCTCGACTGGGCCAAGCGCGACCATCTCGAGATCTCGCCGCTCACCTTCCCGCCGGGCAAGGCCTGAATGGAGCCGCTCGCGGTGCAGCAGGACACGACCGAAGGGACGCCGATCCTGGAAGTGCGCGATCTCAAGACGCATTTCCGGACCGAACGCGGCTTCTACCGCGCCGTCGACGGCGTCAGCTTCTCGGTCCGGGCCGGGCGCACGCTCGGCGTCGTCGGCGAGAGCGGCTGCGGCAAGAGCGTGACCTCGCTCTCGATCATGGGGCTGGTGCCGGAGCCGCCGGGCATCCGCGCCGGCGGCGAGATCCTGTTCGAGGGCCAGGACCTGCTGAAGAAGAGCCGGGCCGAGATGGAGGCGATCCGCGGCGCGCGCATCGCGATGATCTTCCAGGAGCCGATGACCTCGCTCAACCCGGTCTATCGGGTCGGCGAGCAGATCGTCGAAGGCCTGCGTCGCCACCGCGCCATGGGCAAGGCGCAGGCGCGCGAGCGCGCCATCGAAATGCTGCGGCTGGTCAAGATTCCCTCGCCCGAGACCCGCGTCGACGCCTTCCCGCACGAGATGTCGGGCGGCATGCGCCAGCGCGTGATGATCGCGCTCGCGCTCGCCTGCGATCCGCAGGTGCTGATCGCCGACGAGCCGACCACGGCGCTCGACGTCACCATCCAGGCCCAGATCCTCGACCTGATGCGCGACCTGCAGAAGCGGCTGGGCACCGCGATCGTGCTGATCACCCATGATCTCGGCGTCATCGCCGAGACCGCCGACGATGTCGTGGTGATGTATGCCGGCAAGATCGTCGAGCGCGCCGATGTGAAGACGCTGTTTGCCGATGCGCAGCATCCCTACACGCTCGGCCTGCTCGCATCGATCCCCCGGCTCGACGAGGATCGCGACCGCCTCCAGACCATCGAGGGCATGGTGCCGGCGCCTGACGCCATGCCGGCGGGCTGCCGTTTCGCGCCGCGCTGCACCCTCGCCATTGCCCGCTGCCATGAGCAGGAGCCGCCCCTGCGGCCGCTCGGACCCGGCCACGAGGCCGCCTGCTGGCGCGCGCCGATCGAACAGACGCTGGCCGGGGCGGTTGAATGCGCCATTCCGGCCGGGACGGGAGCGCGGCCATGAGCACGCCTTTGCTCGAGGTGTCCGACCTCGCCAAGCATTTCAATCTGTCGGGCGGGCTGTTCGGGCGCTCGGCCGGCACGGTCAAGGCCGTCGACGGCGTCAGCTTCAAGGTCGAGCGCGGCGAGACGCTGGCCCTGGTCGGCGAGTCAGGCTGTGGGAAATCCACCACCGGACGGCTGATCCTGCGGCTGATCGAGCCCAGCGCCGGGCAGCTGCGCTTCGACGGCCAGGATGTGCTGTCTCTGGGCAAGCATGATTTGCGCGCGCTCCGGCGGCGCATGCAGATCATCTTCCAGGACCCGTTCGCCTCGCTCAATCCAAGGCTCTCGGTCTCGCAGATCCTGGCCGAGCCGCTGCTGCTGCATGGGCTGGCGACCCCAGCCGAGATCCCCCGCCGGGTCGAGGAGCTGCTGAAAGTGGTCGGGCTCGGGCCCCAGCATGCCGAACGCTTTCCGCACGAATTCTCGGGCGGGCAGCGCCAGCGCATCGGCGTCGCCCGCGCACTGGCGACGCGACCCGATCTCGTCGTCTGCGACGAGCCGGTTTCGGCGCTCGATGTCTCCATCCAGGCGCAGGTGGTCAACCTGCTGCAGGATCTGCAGGCGCAATTCGGCCTGTCCTATCTCTTCATCGCGCATGATCTGGCGGTGGTGAAGCATATCGCGACGCGCGTCGCGGTGATGTATCTCGGCCGCATCGTCGAGATTGCCGACAAGGCGACGCTCTATGCCCAGCCGCGCCACCCCTACACCCAGGCGCTGCTCGCCGCCGCGCCGCTGCCCAGCCCCGGCCTGCGTCGCGAGCGACCGGTGCTGCAGGGCGATGTGCCGAGCCCGCTGAAGCCGCCATCGGGCTGCACCTTCCACCCGCGCTGCCCCTATGCGCAGCCGCGCTGCGCGGCCGAGCAGCCGGAATTGCGCCTGCTGCCGAGCGGCGCGCGCGTCGCCTGCCATTTCGCCGAGACGATCCCCGCGCCGGCGCTGATTCCGCACGCGCCCGAGAACCGCATTCTCGCCAGCCGCTTCGCAGCGCTGGCGGCCGGAGCGGCCTGAGCTTCAGGCCGCGCGCGCCGCGGGATTGAGCCGCAGCATCGTCAGGTTGAGGAAGGCGGCGAAGCTGACCCAGGCGAGATAGGGGACGAGCAGCCAGGCTGCGGTCGCGTCGATCGGCGCAAAGAGCAGGATCAGCGCCAGGATCGAGAGCCAGAGCAGCGAAACGTCGACCAGCGCCAGGTCCATCCGCCGCAGCCCGAAGAAAAAGCCCGACCAGGCCGCGTTGAGCAGCAGTTGCACGCCATAGATCGCCAGCGGCGCCACCGCGCCGGCAAAGCCGGCCTTGCGCCAGACCAGCCAGCCCGAGATCGCGATCATGATGTAGAGCACCGTCCAGGCCGGGGCGAAGAGCCAGTTCGGCGGCCGCCACCACGGCTTACGCAGGTTCTCATACCAGGCGCCCGGCCTGAACACCGCGCCCGAGCTGGCGACCAGCACGCAGGCCACCACGAAGCCGAGCAATCCCGTCGCATCCTGCCAAGTCATTCCCGGTTCTCCCCGTCGCTGAGCGGCTGGCTCGCCCCAGGAGCCGGTGATTTGCTGAGCGCGAGCATGGCGCGGGCGATCTCGGCCTCGCCCATGATGGTCTGCGTCGCGCCGCAGCGCGTCAGATGCGCGACCGCCGCATCGGAATGGGCGCGGGCGACGATCGGCAGCGCCGGATGATCATGCCTGGCCTGCTCGCAGACCTGGCCGGCCTCGAAACTCTCAGGGATGGCGACGAAAAGCCGCCGCGCCCGCGCCAGCCCGGCTGCGGCGAGCACGACCGGGTCGGCCGCATTGCCGACGAGCACCTCGGCCCCCGCCTGGCGCGCCGCGGCGACAGCCTCCGGCTGCTCCTCGATCACCAGCACCGCATCGTCCTGGCCCAGCAGCCCTGCGCCAAGCAGCGTGCCGACGCGGCCATAGCCGACGATGACCATGTGGTCGGACAAGCCTGTCGGAACGATGTCCCGCTCCGGCTCGGCCGGCGCAGCGGGTTGAGGCTCGGAGGCGGCGGGCTGCGGTTTCGGCTTGGCGGCCGTCGCCTCCGCCGCATATCTGTCGACCACGGCGAAGAGAACGGGGTTGAACAGGATCGACAGGATGGCGCCGGCCAGGATCAGGTCGCGCGCCTCGCCCGGCAGGATCGCCAGGCTGACGCCGAGCCCGGCGAGAATGAAGGAGAATTCGCCGATCTGCGCCAGCGAGGCGGAAATCGTCAGCGCCACCGCATTGCTGCGGCCGAAAGCGCGCACGATGAGCCAGGCGGCAAGCGACTTGCCGAACAGGATGATGCCCAGCGTCGCCAGCAGCGGCAGCGGCGCACGCAGCAGGATGGCGGGGTCGAACAACATGCCGACCGAGACGAAGAACAGCACCGCGAAGGCATCGCGCAGCGGCAGCGACTCTTCGGCGGCGCGCTGGCTGAGCGGCGATTCGTTGAGGATCATGCCGGCGAAGAAGGCCCCCAACGCGAAGGACACGCCGAACAGGCTGGCGGCGATGTAGGCGACGCCGAGCGCCACCGCCAGCACCGCCAGCCGGAACAGCTCGCGCGAGCCGGTATGGGCGACCCAATGCAGCACCCAGGGAATGACGCGCCGGCCGACGATCAGCATGAAGGCGACGAAAGCCACGACCTTGAGCAGCGTCAGTCCGAGCACCCCCCAGATGCCGAGGTCGAAACGGCCGGCGAAGGGCACGGGCGCGCCGGGCCGGGCGCCGTTCAGCGCATCGGCGACGACGGGGATCAGCACCAGCGCCAGGACCATGGCGAGATCCTCGACGATCAGCCAGCCGACGGCGATGCGACCCTTGTCGGTCTGCACCAGCCGGCGCTCCTGCAAAGCGCGCAACAGCACGACCGTGCTGGCGACCGAGAGCGCCAGGCCGAAGACGAGGCCCGCGATCAGCGTCCAGCCCAAGGCCAGGCCCAGGCCCAGCCCGAGCAATGTCGCAACCGAAATCTGCACCAGCGCGCCGGGCACCGCGATGGCGCGCACCGAAAGCAGGTCCTTCAGCGAAAAATGCAGGCCGACGCCGAACATCAGCAGGATCACGCCGACTTCCGCCAGCTCGTTGGCGAGCGCCTGGTCGGCGACGAAGCCGGGCGTGAAAGGGCCGACCGCCACGCCGGCGAGCAGATAGCCGACCAGCGGCGAGATGCGCAGACGCTGCGCGAGAGCTCCGAAAACGAAGGCAAGGCACAGGCCCGCGACGAGAATGGCGATCAGCGGACCGTGGTGCATCAGCTCTCCGGGCGGGTTGTCGGGTGAACAGCCCCAGCATGGCGGCTGCCCAATCCGATTTCAACCAAAAGGAGGCTAATCGCGGGTTTTTGCCGGTTCGAGCAGCACCTGCCCCTGCTTCTGAACGCCGATCTTCAGCTTTTCGGCGAAGGCGGCGAGAATCCAGGGCAGCATCACCTCGACCCGGACCAACGTCTCCTCGACATCGAGCCGCCCGCGAATCGTGTAGCCGATCGCGGCGACGCCGAAATGCAGGGAATCGCCGCTCCAGCTCTCCTCGACCAGCTCCATGCGGGCCATGCCCAGCTTGTCGCGGATCCGGTCGAGACCGCTGCGAAGACGCTCGGTCGCGCCTTC
>JBKBRD010000090.1:0-10147 GCA_046292405.1 Allobosea sp.
AGGTTGAGAGCTCGCAGGTCGAGGCGCAGCGCAGTCGCAGAAGGGCTCCCAAAACCATGATCGGCAAGCTCAAGGGCGTGATCGACTCCTATGGCGAGGATCATGTCATCCTCGACGTGCAGGGCGTCGGCTATGTCGTGCAATGCTCCGCGCGCACGCTGCAGCGCTTGCCCAAGCCCGGCGAGGCGGCGGCGCTCTCGATCGAGACGCATGTGCGCGAGGACGCGATCCGGCTCTACGGCTTCATGTCCGACACCGAGCGCGACTGGTTCCGGCTGATGCAGGTAGTGCAGGGCGTCGGCGCCAAGGTCGCGCTGGCGATCCTGTCGACGCTCGAGCCCGGCGCGCTCGCCACCGCGATCGCGACCAATGACAAGGCGGCGGTCGCGCGCGCGCCCGGCGTCGGCCCCAAGCTGGCGCAGCGGCTCTGCGCCGAGCTGAAGGACAAGGCTCCCGCCTTCGGCCATGTCGACCCCGGCGTCGCGCTGCTGGCGGGTGCGCTGGCCGACCGCAAATTGCCGCAGCCGGTGGCGGATGCGGTCTCGGCGCTCGCCAATCTCGGCTATCCGCAGGCCCAGGCCGTGGCGGCGGTCGCGGCCGCCTCGCGCGAGGCCGGCGAGGGCGCAGGCACCGCACAGCTGATCAAGCTCGGCCTCAAGGAGCTGTCGAAGTGAGCGGGGCACTGCCCGTTCGCCCGCTCGAAGACCGGTCGCAATTGCTGGCGCTGATGCTGAAGCATTGGGGCTCGCACCGGATGATGATCGGCATCCGAACCTATGATTGCGCCGATATCGACGCTTTGGCGCTGTATGACGAGGACGGTCGGACGCTGGCCATGGCGAGCTGGACCATGGACGGGGATTTCGCCGTGCTCTGCGCCCTTCATGCGTTGCAGCCGGGGCAGGGCGCGGCCAGGCTCCTGCTCGACGCGGTGAAGGACGCGGCGAAGGCGCGCGGCGCCACGAGGCTGAAGGCGATGCTGACCAATGACAACATGCCGGGCATGATCTTCTACCAGCTCCAGGGCTTCCGTTTCTCCGGCCTCTATGTCGAAGCGATCGATCATTATCGCTCGGTCATTCCGACAATCATCGCGACCGGCTATCACGGCATCCCGGTGCGCGATGCGCTGGAACTGGAGATCGAGCTGTGAGCGAGCCGCGCCGTCCCGGCCTGATGTCCCCCGACAAGCGCGATGACGACAGCGAGACCTCGTTGCGGCCGCTGTCGCTGGCGGATTTCACCGGGCAGGCGGCGGCGCGCGCCAATCTGCAGGTCTTCATCAACGCCGCGAAAGCGCGCGGCGACGCGCTCGACCATGTGCTGCTCGTCGGGCCGCCGGGTCTGGGCAAGACCACGCTGGCGCAGATCGTGGCGCGCGAGCTCGGCGTCAATTTCCGCTCGACCTCCGGCCCCGTCATCGCCAAGGCGGGCGATCTCGCGGCGCAGCTGACCAATCTCGAGGAGCGCGACGTGCTCTTCATCGACGAGATTCACCGGCTCAACCCGGCGGTCGAGGAAATCCTCTACCCGGCAATGGAGGATTACCAGCTCGACCTGATCATCGGCGAGGGGCCGGCGGCGCGCTCGGTCAAGATCGACCTGCCGAAATTCACTCTGGTCGGAGCGACGACGCGCGCCGGGCTGTTGACCACGCCGCTGCGCGACCGCTTTGGCATTCCGCTGCGCCTGCAGTTCTACACTGTCGAGGAATTGCAGAGCATCGTGGCGCGCGGCGCCCGCGTGCTCGGCATTGGCATGAGCGACGACGGCGCCAACGAGATCGCGCGGCGCTCGCGCGGCACGCCGCGCATCGCCGGACGGCTGCTGCGGCGCGTGCGCGACTTCGCCATCGTCGACGGCGATCCGACGGTGACGCGCGCCGTCGCCGACAAGGCGCTGCACCTGCTCGACGTCGACGCGATCGGCCTCGACACGATGGACCGGCGCTATCTGACGACCGTCGCGATCAATTTCGGCGGCGGGCCGGTCGGGATCGAGACCATCGCCGCCTCGCTCTCGGAGCCGCGCGACGCGATCGAGGAGATCATCGAGCCGTTCCTGCTGCAGCAGGGCTTCATCCAGCGCACCCCGCGCGGGCGGCTTTTGACCCCGCACGCCTTCCGCCATCTCGGCATGCCCGAGCCCAACCGCGAGGCGGCGCAATTCGGGCTGTTCGGGGATGGGGAGGAGTAGACGAGTGGCGCGCCTGTTCCGTCTGCATTATGATCTGGTCAGGAGGATCGGAGGATGCCGGTGAAGCTTCCCCCCGACATCGAGGACCTGGTTCTGGCGCGCGTCGGCAGCGGCGACTTCGCCAGCCCGGAAGAGGTGCTGCGCTCCGCTATGGCGCCATGGATCGCACGTGAGCAGTCGCGCCTGCTCGCAATGTCCGCGCTGCGGTCGAAAATTGCCGATGGGGATGCAGACGAGGTCGATGTCAGCCCCGTCGCGTTGCGAGAGCATCTCGACAGCGTCGCGATCTCGCTGCAAAGACATGATCCGGATGCCGCTTGAACTCGTCTATTCCGGCAAAGCGCGCTCCGATCTCGAAGCTATTCTCCGCTACATTGCCCGCGACAATCCGATAGCGGCGAGGCGCTGGGTCGCCGCGATCGAAGCGCAGTGCGGGAAGCTCCAGGCTTTCCCGGAAATGGGCGTCGAGCGACCTGACCTGACGGCAGGCATCAGGATCCTTCCCTATCGTAGAGCCGTCATCGCCTACCGCATCCTGCCCGGACGTGTCCGGATCGTGCGCGTGTTATATGGCGGTCAAGACTATGCAGCGTTGATGGAAACCTGATTGCATGAGCCTTCCCGCATCACTGCCGCCGTCGGCGGCCCTGCAAGCGCCGAGGTCTTAGACGGTCACGGGTCGGCAGTGCCGACACCCGTCAGCGGCAGACCCGGAACGGCCCGTTGTCGAGGTGGAAGTGATCGGCGTGGGCCGCGTTGAACTCCGGCCCCAGCACGCCGTTGAAGACGCCGCAGGCGCCATCGCGCAGCGCCCGCAGGAAGGCCGCTTCCGGGCCTGAGCCGGTCCAGTCCTTCAATAGCGTGATGCGCCGTCCATCGGCCAGGACGAAGCCCGTGACATCGATGGCGTTGGCGGTGGCGTGCTGGCTGAAGCGCGTCTGCGATCCGGCGATGCGGCGGCAGACATAAGTGCCCAGATGCAGGGATTGCCTGACATCCTGGCCGAAATGCAGTCGAGCCGCCGGCTGCAGCACCTGTGTTTCGAACAGGACCCAGCTCGCCGCCAGCCCGCAGCTGGCCGCGATGCGGCCGCCGAGACCGGCCGCGTCGCTCGCGAGTTCGACGGCGTCGCTCAAGCCGCAGCCTTCGGGACCCTGCCGGTCGGGCAGCGCCTTGTGCGGGACGGCGCTTGCCGCCAGCGCCGCGCGGCAGACCCCGCCATCGGCCTTGAGTCTGCCCAGGCGATAGCCCGTCAGCCAGTCGCGCGGCGCGCGCAGATCGAGCGGGGCGAACGGATCGTAGCGATAGGGCAGCGCGATATGACCGCTGGCGACGAGGCCGGCAAAGCCCAGCGCGGCGAGCAGAGCGCATAGGGCGAGCTGGCGCAGCGCCAGCCCGATCAGCGACCGGCGACGAGCCATGGCAAGGGCGAGGATGCGGGCATGGCCGGATAATCATCGCCGGAAGCGGTTGTTCCGCCGGCCCGCCCGGGGCTAAAGGTCGCGACCCGATCCCGAGGCAAGGCAAGCGACCCCGAGCATGAGCGCCGCGCACAGCATCTCCGTCCGCGTCTATTACGAGGACACGGATTTTTCCGGCGTCGTCTATCACGCCTCCTATCTGCGCTTCATGGAGCGCGGCCGCACCGAGCTGATCAGGTCGCTGGGGGTGGAGCAGCGCGAGTTGTTCGATGGCGAGACGGCTCTGGGCTTCGCGGTGCGCAAGATGACGATCGAATTTCTCAGGCCCGCGGTGATGGACGATCTTTTGACGGTGGAGACGCGCTCCGTCGCGGCGCGCGGCGCGACCATGGATGTCGAGCAGCGCGTGCTGCGCGGCGAAGAGGTGCTGGTCACCGCCCAGGTGCTGGTCGCCTGCGTCGGCGGCGGGCGGGCGCGCCGCATTCCCGACGGGCTGCGCCAGCGGCTGATGATCGCGGAGTGAGCGCCCGCGCGGCTGTCGACGCTGTCGCCACGCCATGTTAGCGCTCGTCACATGAGCTGGAAGCGCAACAATCCCGATCCGCCCCGCGGCTATCACCATGGCAACCTCAAGGAGGAGCTGGTGCGGGCCGCATTGGGCCTCATCCGCGAGAAGGGCGCCAACGGCTTCACCTTTGCGGAAGCGGCGCGCATGGCCGGCGTCAGCCCCGCCGCGCCCTACCGGCACTATCGCGACCGCGATGCGCTGCTCGCCGATGTCGCCGCACGCGGCTTCGAGGCGTTCACGCTGGCGCTGACCAAGGCTTGGGACCAGGGGCGGCCCGATGCCGGTACGGCCTTCAGCCGGCTGGGCAGCGCCTATCTCGCCTTCGCGCATGACGAGCCGGCCTATTATTCGGCGATGTTCGAAGCCGGGTTGTCGCTCGACGCCAGCCCCGAGCTCAGACTGGCCGCCGACCGCGCCTTCCAGACCCTGCGCTCCGCATCGGAGGCGCTGATCGCGCTGCTGCCGCCGGAGAAACGCCCGCCGGCTCTGATGATGGCGCTGCATATCTGGTCGCTCTCGCATGGCGTCGCCGCCTTGTTCGGCCGCGCCGATGGCGGCCGGCGGCCGCTGCCGATGTCGGCCAGCGAGCTGCTGGAAGCCGGCGTGCTGGTCTATCTGCAGGGGCTGGGCCTGGGCAGGGACGGGCGCTAGGGGCGCGCCGTCTTGACAAAGCGCCTGCTCGCATCCATTTATGTAAATGTGATTTACATTCACACGAAGCCGAGTGAGGGATCGATGCCGATCGTCGCGAAGATTGACGAATATGGAAGAGGGGCCTGGATCGCCTTCATGATCCTCGGCTTCATCGTTTTCTGGCCGCTGGGTCTGGCGACCCTGGCCTTTATCATCTGGAGCGGGCGCATGGGTTGCGGATATGCCGGGTCTGACCGTTACGAGTACAAGATGAGCCGCCTGCAGGAGAAGATGGACCGTCTTCGCCAGCGCATGGGCGGCGGTCAGGGCGGCGGTTTCGGCGGCGGCTGGAACCGGGGTCCGGCGAGCAGCGGCAACGCCGCTTTCGACGAGTACCGCAACGAGACGCTGAAGCGCCTCGAGGATGAGCAGAAGGAATTCCAGGACTTCCTGGCAAGGCTGCGCATGGCGCGCGACAAGGCGGAGTTCGACCAGTTCATGGCCGATCGCCGCCAGGCGCCGACGCAGGACGCGGCCTGAGAATCAGCGGCCTCCCGCTGCGCAGGACACAGCCCGTCCCGGGAAACCGGGGCGGGTTTTTCGTTGCTTCGCACGCTCTCCTGCGGCTGACATACGCGCTTCGTAACCCGGCATTAACCTTGCCGGAGGCTTAACTCGACATTGAGCATGCGTTTCGAAGGAAACCCTGTTTGCGCCCATCTTTCGCCGGATTCCCAAGCGATTGACGAGGCCGGCAGTTTCCCCGGATCGCGGATCGGGCGGCGCCGCGGGTTGACCCCCGCGACGCGTGCGGGAGGCCATGGGCCTGCTGCGCCAGAGAAAAGGATGACAGGATGAACCCGGCCGATATCGCGCAGACCGCGCCGCAGATCGACATGTCGTTCTGGACCCTGTTCTGGCACGCCCATATCGTCGTCAAGCTGGTGATGCTCGGGCTGATCGGCGCCTCGATCTGGTGCTGGTCGATCATCATCGACAAGACCCTGCTCTACCGGCGCACGCGTCGCGGCATGGAGGCTTTCGAGGAGAGCTTCTGGTCCGGCCGCTCGCTGGAAGAGCTTTACCGCGAATTGTCGAGCCAGCCGGCCAACGATATGGCCGCTGTCTTCGTGGCCGCCATGCGCGAGTGGAAGCGCTCCTTCGAGAATGGCGGGCGTTCGGTCGCCAGCCTGTCGCAGCGCATCGACAAGGTGCTCGACGTCACGATCCAGCGCGAGACCGAGCGGCTGGAGTCAAAGCTGCTGGTGCTCTCGACCATCGCGTCGGCGGCGCCCTTCATCGGCCTGTTCGGCACGGTCTGGGGCATCATGCACTCCTTCACCGCCATCGCCGTCTCCAAGAACTCCTCGCTCGCCGTTGTCGCGCCTGGCATCGCCGAGGCGCTGTTCGCCACCGCGATCGGCCTCTTCGCCGCGATCCCCGCGCTGATGGCCTACAACAAGCTGCAGGCCGAAGTGGCCAAGGCCCAGAACCGGCTCGAAGCCTTCGCCGACGAATTCTCCGCGATCCTGTCGCGGCAGATCGACGAGCGGCTGGCGGCCTGAGGATCAGCAGCAGATGGGCATGTCAGCAGCATCGGGAGCCAAGTCCGGAGGACGCCGCGGGAGACGCGGCCGCCGGCATGGCGCCATCGCCGAGATCAACATGACGCCGTTCATCGACGTCATGCTCGTTCTCCTGATCATCTTCATGGTCGCCGCGCCGCTGATCGCGACCGGCGTGCCGATCGACCTGCCGCAGACCGGCGCCAAGCCGATCAATGTCGACCAGAAGCCGATCACCGTCGCCATCGACGCCAAGGGGCAGATCTTCCTGCAGGACCAGGCGACGCTCGAGCCCGATCTCGTCGGCAAGCTGCAGACGCTGACCAGCCAGGGCTATGAGCAGCGGATCTATGTGCGGGGCGACCGCATGGTCGATTACGGCCGCGTCGCTTCCGTGATGTCCACCATCACCTCGGCCGGGTTCAAGAAGGTGGCGCTGGTCACCGATCCCTCCGGCCGCTGAGACGCGACAGCGAGGACCTCCAGGGCGTGAAGCTTTCCACCTCCGAACCGGGCATGCTGATGTCGGCATTGGGCCACGTGACGTTTCTCGTCGCGGGGCTGATGGCGTTTTCGCCTGCGCCCTTGCCGGAGCAGCAGGAGGCGATCGCGGTCGAGGTCATCAGCCCCAGCGAGATGAACCAGATCACGCGCGGCGAGCGCAGCGCCCAGAAGGTGCAGGAGCAGCCGCTGCAGCGCGCCGAGCGGCAGGCCGAAATCGTCGAGCGCAAGGAAGCGGGCGAGGCGAAGCAGGATGCGCCGGCCCCGCCGACGCGGCCGGCCGAGTTGAAGACGGCCGATGAGAATGCGGCAGCCCCGCTGCCGCCGTCCCGCGCCGCCCTGCTGCCGAAGAGCGAGCCGAAGGTCACCCCGCCCGAGCCGGTCAAGCAGCCGCCGCAGAAGGCCGAACCGAAGGCCGAGCCCAAGCCGGACCTCAAGCGCGAGGAACTGGCCAAGCTCGCCGAGGAAGCGGAAATCGCCTCCCGCGCCAAGAAGGCCGAGGAGGAGGCCAAGGCCGCCGCGAAGGCGAAGGCCGAGGCGGATGCGGAGGCGCGCGCCGAAGCCGCCGCGAAAGCCAAGGCTGAAGCGCAGGCGAAGGCGGAGGCCGCGGAAGCCGCGCGCGAAAAGGCCGAAGCCGTCGCCAAGGCGAAGGCCGAGGCCGAGGCGAAGGCCAAGATCGCCGCCGCCGCCAAGGCCAAGCAGGAGGCCGAGGCCAAGGCCAAGCGCGAGGCGGAGATCGCCAAGAATTTCAACCCGACCGACATCGCCCGGCTGCTGCAATCAAAGGAGCCGGCGCAATCCACCGGCTCGGCTGCGCCGCAGGTCAACCGCACCGCGTCGCTGGGGACCGAGCGCGGTTCGTCGCAGAAGCTCAGCCCGTCCCTGCGGGCCCAGCTCGTGGGGATCATCCAGGACCAGCTGCTGAAGTGCTGGAACGTGCCGATCGCGCTCGCCAACGCCAAGGGCGCGGTGGTGCCGCAGGTGCGCATGAAGCTGGGCACAGATGGTTCGCTGATGGGCCAGCCGGGCGTGGTCAATTCCTCGTCGGATCCGCTGTTCAGGGTGGCGGCGGATTCGGCGCTCACCGCGACGCGGCGCTGTGCGCCTTTGCGCATTCCGGCCCAATTCGCCTCCTATTACGACGATTGGCGTGATGTCATCGTCAATTTCGATGCAAGGGACGTGCTGTGAACCATATTCATGAGGACACGCTGACCCGTGAAGCCGGCGCTTCGGCGGGACTGACCCGGCGCCGCGCGCTCATGCTCGCCGCATCCTCGCTGCTGGTTCCGGCCGCGGCCCGCGCCGAGCTGGTGATCGACCTGCGCGGCGGCTCGTTCCAGCCGCTGCCGATCGCGATTTCGGATTTCGGCGGCGAGGGCGGCGTGCTGGTCTCCGGCGTCATCAGCAATAATCTCAAGCGCTGCGGCTATTTCGCCCCGCTCGACAAGAGCCGCCATCCCGACAAGAATCCGCCCTTCGACGCCGCTCCGCAGTTCGAGGCGTGGAAGGCGGCGGGCGTGCAGGCGCTGGTGACCGGCCGGGTCTCGCGCGACGGCTCGGGCCGCATCAAGGCCGAGTTCCGGTTGTGGGACGTGACCACCGGCACGCAGACCGACGGGCAGCAATATTTCACCGACCCCAACAACACCCGCCGCGTCGGCCATATCATCTCGGATGCGATCTATACGAAGATCACCGGCGTCGGCGGCTTCTTCGACACGCGCATCGTCTTCGTCGACGAATCCGGTCCCAAGGAGAACCGGCGCAAGCGCCTCGCCATCATGGACCAGGACGGCGCCAATGTGCGTTACCTGACCGATGGCGCGGTCTCGGTGGTGACGCCGCGCTATTCGCCGGTGTCGCAGGAGGTGACCTACATGGCGCAGCGGCTGGGCGAACAGCCGCGCGTGCATGTGCTGAACATCGAGACCGGGCAGCGCCAGATCGTCGGCAACTTCCCGGACATGACCTCGAGCCCGCGCTTCTCGCCCAACGGCGCCAAGATCGCGCTCAGCCTGCAGCAGGGCGGCAACGCCAACCTGTATGCGATGGATATCGGCTCGCGCACGACGACACGGCTGACCTCCACCGGCGCGATCGACACCTCGCCGGCCTATTCGCCCGATGGCGCGCAGATCGTCTTCGAAAGCGATCGCGGCGGCTCGCAGCAGCTTTACGTGATGCCGTCGTCAGGCGGGGAGGGCAAGCGCATCTCCTTCGCCCAGGGTTCCTATTCGCAGCCTTCCTGGTCTCCGCGCGGCGATCTCATCGCCTTCACCAAGCGCACCGGAGGGGGCTTCGCCATCGGCGTGATGCGGCCGGACGGCACGGGCGAGCGCCTGCTCACCGAAGGTTTCCATAATGAAGCGCCGAACTGGGCGCCCAACGGCCAGTACATCATGTTCTTCCGCGATCCGGGCGGCCAGTCGGGCGGCAAGCTCTACATGGTCGATATCACCGGACGCGTCGAATTGCCGGTTCCGACCCCGGCCTTCGCATCCGACCCGACCTGGTCGCCGCTGCTAACGGCGGCGCGCTGACGCGCGTCCCGAACAGGCGGCGGTGCAATTGCGCTACAGCCGCCGCAAAGTTCAGCTTTCGCAGGGTTTGGTTAACCATGCGCCGCAATGCCGCCACTTCGCCTTGTTTTGGCAAGGTCTCGTTTAGGTTGACGGTTCATTGATCGGCCAAGTCATTTTTCATCCGTGAGCCCTTGTCTCGCTGGATCGCCCCGGAGTTTCATTCATGCTCGCCAGCTTCGCCTTCAGCGGTCGCGCCATCCGCTTCGCCCTCGCCATCGCCGCCGCGCTCGCCGTCAGCGCCTGCGCCAAGACCGACACCGCCAATAGCGGCTTCGGGGCTGGCGGCGCCGCCACGCCGGGCAGCGCACAGGACTTCGTCGTCAATGTCGGCGACCGCGTCTTCTTCGAGACCGACTCGACCGATCTGACCTCGACCGCCACCGCCACGCTCGACAAGCAGGTCGGCTGGCTGCAGCGCTATCCGCGCTACACCTTCACCATCGAGGGCCATGCCGACGAGCGCGGCACGCGCGAATACAACTTCTCGCTGTCGGCTCGCCGCGCCCAGACAGTGCGCGACTATCTCGCCGCTCGCGGCATCCCCGCAAACCGCATGCGGATTGTCTCCTACGGCAAGGAACGCCCCGTCGCGGTCTGCAACGACATCTCCTGCTGGTCCCAGAACCGCCGCGTGGTCACCCTGCTCGACGGCGCCGGCGGCGTCTGATCCATTCCTAT
>JBKBRD010000091.1:0-10136 GCA_046292405.1 Allobosea sp.
TCGGCAATTCCGGCCCGCTTCCGGTGGAAATCTCCAAGACCATCAATGAGCAGGGCCTGATCGCGGCCGCCGTCATCTCCGGCAACCGCAATTTCGAGGGCCGCGTCTCGCCGGACGTGCAGGCGAACTACCTCGCCTCGCCGCCGCTGGTCGTCGCCTATGCGCTGGCCGGCTCGGTGCAGATCGACCTGACCAGCGAGCCGCTCGGCGTCGACAAGGCCGGAAAGCCGGTGTTCCTCAAGGACATCTGGCCGACCAACAAGGAGATCCAGGCTTTCATCACGCAGAACGTCACAAAGGCGATCTTCAAGGCGAAATACGCCGACGTCTTCAAGGGCGACGCCAACTGGCAGGCGGTCAAGGTTCCCACCGGGCAGACCTACGCCTGGGAGGACGCCTCGACCTATGTCCAGAACCCGCCCTATTTCCGCGGCATGGACAAGCAGCCGCCGGCCGTCACCGATGTCGTCGGCGCGCGCATCCTCGGCCTGTTCGGCGACAAGATCACCACCGACCACATTTCCCCGGCCGGCTCGATCAAGGCCGCCTCGCCTGCAGGCAAATATCTGATGGAGCACGGCGTCGACGTCGCCGACTTCAACCAGTACGGCACGCGGCGCGGCAATCACGAGGTGATGATGCGCGGCACCTTCGCCAATATCCGCATCCGCAACCACATGATGGGCCCCAATGGGCGCGAAGGCGGCTACACCATCCATTATCCCAGCAAGGAAGAGCTGCCGATCTATGATGCGGCGATGCGCTACCAGCAGGAGAAGGTGCCGCTCGTCGTCTTCGCCGGCGTCGAATACGGCAACGGCTCCTCGCGCGACTGGGCGGCGAAGGGCACCAACCTGCTCGGCGTCAAGGCCGTGATCGCCCAGAGCTTCGAGCGCATCCACCGCTCGAACCTGGTCGGCATGGGCGTGGTGCCGTTCACCCTGCAGGAGGGCACGAGCTGGGCCTCGCTCGACCTGAAGGGCGACGAGACCGTGACGATCAAGGGCCTCGCCACCGTCAAGCCGCGCCAGACGCTGGAGGCGGAGATCACGTCCGCCGACGGCAAGGTCAAGAAGGTGCCGATTCTCTGCCGCATCGATACGCTGGACGAGATCGACTACTTCAAGAACGAAGGCATCCTGCACTATGTGCTGCGCGGCCTCGCCGCCTGAGATCGAGCGCGCCGGCGCGGCCGGACGCCAGACGCATCGAAGGGGCCCGCCGGGCCCCTTCTTATTGACTTAGCCGCCGTGGTTGTCGATTTCCGCCTCGCGGTGTAAGGGGGCTCCATAACCTTCCTCGGCGGGGGGCTTGGGGCAGGCGCAGGGATTCCCGCGTCCGGACGCCAACCGCCATCATCGACACCAGACGGGAGCACCCGCATGTCCGCCACTTTCGAGACGGTCGCCGGAATCATTTCGGAGACCTGCGACATTCCGCGCGAGAAGATCACGCCCCAGAGCCATGCGATCGACGATCTCGGCATCGACTCGCTGGCTTTCCTCGACATCGCCTTCGCCATCGACAAGGCCTTCGGCATCAAGCTGCCGCTGGAGCAGTGGACGCAGGAAGTGAACGAGGGCAAGGCCCCGGCCGAGCAGTATTTCGTGCTCGAGAACCTGTGCCGGCGCATCGACGAACTCGCCGCCGCCAAGAAGGCCTGAGCTTTCTCAGAAGACGTTCGGTTCCCCCCAGCCCTCATCCTGAGGAGGCGCACATGCGGCGTCTCGAAGGATGGTCCAGCTGGCGCTGGAGCCTCTCCGGGCATCTTTCAGACGCGCTTCTGCAAAGCGCCCCTCAGAGTGAGGGCTGGCCTTCTCGGCGCCCCTGCCTTGAGCCGGGGCGCTGCACCCGTTAGAGCATAGCCGCGACAGGGCCGGGGGCCGGTCCTTGCCGCGCGCGCCAGCAGGCGCGCCATTCGACGATCGGAACCGCATGCGCCTCGAATATTTCGACATGATCGACACGGTCGTGGCATTCGAGCCGGCGCAGAAGCGCATCGTCACGCGTTCGACCGTGCCCGGCGCCGGCGAGACGCCCGTGTTCGAGGGTCATTTTCCCGGCCATCCGCTGGTGCCAGGCGTGCTGCTGACCGAAACCATGGCGCAGGCGTCCGGCTATCTGCTGCTGGCGCTGAACGGGTTGACGCAGATGCCCTTCCTGATGACGGTCGACAAGGCGCGCTTCCGCACCTTCGTCGAGCCCGACGCGGTGCTCGACGTTACCGCCGAGCTGGTGATCGAGGGTTCGGGCTATGCCGCGACCAAGGCCAGGATCACCATCGCCGGCAAGCCGATCTGCGATGCGGAGCTGCGCTTCCGCCTGATGCCTTTCCCGGCCGATATGCGCACGCTGATGGATGCGCGCATCAAGAAGATCGGCCTGCAGCCGGAGCCTGCCCGATGAGCCAGCGCGACGTCGTCATCACCGGCATCGGCATCGCCTCCTGCCTGGGCGAGGGCGCCGAACTTCATGCCCAGGCCGTGGCCACGCCCCCCGCGCCCCAGGTCGATACGGAGGCCTTCGCGCCCTATCCGGTGCACCGGCTGAAGCCGCTGGAGCTCGACCGGCAGATCCCGAAGAAATCCGACCAACGCCAGATGGAGCCCTGGCAGCGCCTCGGCGTCTATGCCGCAGGGCTGGCGCTCGACGGCGCCGGGCTCAAGGACGATGCGCAGGCCAAGAGCCTGCTGCAGGTCATCGTCGCGGCCGGCGGCGGCGAGCGCGACCATGGCGTCGATTCCGCCATCCTCACCGGCCTGCGCACGGCCGGCGACCAGGGCGCCTATCTCAACGAGCGGCTGATGAGCGATCTCAGGCCGACCCTGTTCCTGGCGCAGCTCTCCAATCTGCTCGCCGGCAATATCGGCATCGTGCACGGCATCACCGGCGCCTCGCGCACCTTCATGGGCGAGGAACAGGCGGGGGTCGACGCCATCCGCACCGCCCAGGCCCGCATTGCCGCCGGCCAGGCCGACGTCATGCTGGTCGGCGGCGCCTACAACGCCGAGCGCCGCGACATGCTGCTGCTGCTGGAAGCCGGCGGCTACCTGCGCAAGGGCGATTTCGCCCCCGTCTTCGCCCGCAAGGACGCGCCGGGACTGATCACCGGCAGCGCCGCGGCGTTTCTGGTGCTGGAGCCCGCCGAGCACGCCAAAGCGCGCGGGGCCGCCATCCATGCCCGCCTGGCCGCAGTCGGCGCGACGCGCAGCAAGCGCAGCTCCGGCTCGGTGCGGCAGGCGCTGGCGGAGCTGCTCGCAGGCTTCGGCAAGCCCAGCTCGCAGACCCTCGCCATCTCCGCCGCCAGCGGCGCGGCGGGCGTGACGGATGAGGAACAGGCCGCGCTCGCCGGCTACGGTCCCGGCCGCATCCTCGCTTCGGGCGATCTCGTCGGCCATGCGCTGGAGGCCGCCTTCCCGGTCGCCGTGGCGCTGGCGGCCGCCGCGATCGCAGCCGGACAGACCCGCGATGCGGTGGTGACCGGCGCCGGCCATTGGCGCGGCGAGGGCGCGGCCCATCTGGTCGCAGCGTGAGGGCCAAGCCATGAGCACACAGCATCGCGACGCGAAGGGCCGGCCGATCGTCGCCGTCACCGGCCTCGGCATCGTCACCTCGCTCGGCCAGGGCAAGCAGGCGAATTGGCAGGCGCTGACGGCCGGCAAATCCGGCATTCACCGCATCACCCGCTTCCCGACCCAAGGGCTGCGCACCACCATCGCCGGCACGGTCGATTTCCTGTTCGACGGGCCCGTGACCGCGCCCGAACTGTCAGAGACGCTGGCGACGCTGGCCGCCGAAGAGGCGATCGGCCAGAGCGGCCTCGGCGGTCCCGGCGAATTCCCGGGCGAGCTGTTCATGGCCGTGCCCCCCGTCGAGATGGAATGGCGCCAGAAGCAGGAGCTTGCCGAGAGCATCAACGGCGATGTCGATTACGACGGGCTGCTGGCTGCAGCCTCCGCCCATCGCCATAAGGCTTTTCACGAGCTCTTCCTGTTCGGCGCGGTCGCCGACCATATCGCCGAGCGCTTCGGAACGAAGGGCTCGCCGATCTCGCTTTCGACCGCCTGCTCCTCGGGCGCCACCGCCATCCAGATGGGCGTGGAGGCGATCCGCCGCGGCGACGCCAGCGCTGCGCTCTGCATCGGCACCGACGGCTCGGTCAGCGCCGAATCGCTGGTGCGCTTCTCGCTGCTCTCGGCGCTCTCGACCCAGAACGACCCGCCGGACGCCGCCTCAAAACCCTTCTCCAAGAACCGCGACGGTTTCGTCATGGGCGAGGGCGCGGGCGCGCTGGTGCTCGAGGATTACGATCATGCGCTGGCGCGCGGCGCCGCCATACTCGGCATCGTCGCCGGCTGCGGCGAACGCGGCGACGGCTTTCACCGCACCCGCTCCAGCCCCGACGGCAAGCCGGCGATCCTCGCCATGCAGGACGCGCTCGCCGATGCCGGGCTGACCCCCGACGATGTCGATTACGTCAACGCCCACGGCACCTCGACGCCCGAAAACGACAAGATGGAGGCGATGAGCTGCGCCGCCGTCTTCGGCGAGCGCATGGCCAGGCTGCCGATTTCGTCGAACAAATCCATGCTCGGCCACACTTTGACGGCGGCCGGCGCGGTGGAGGCGGTGATCTCCTTCCTGACCATCGCCAATGGCCGCATCCCGCCGACGATCAACTATCTCAACCCCGATCCGGCCATCCCGCTCGATGTCGTGCCGAACACCGCGCGCGATGCAACCGTGCGGACGGTGATCTCCAACTCCTTCGGCTTCGGCGGGCAGAACACCTGCCTGGTCCTGACTGCGGAGCCCAAGCGCGCATGAGCCGGATCTTGGTGACGGGCGGCGCCAAGGGCGTCGGCGCTGCGATCGTGCGTGCGCTCGCCGCCGCCGGGCACGATGTCGACTTCACCTATCGCGCCTCGGCCGACCAGGCGCTGGCCCTGGCCGGCGAGGTCGCAGCCGCCCATCCCGCGCGGGAGATCAGCGCCCTGCCGCTCGATCTCTCGGACAAGGCAGCGCTCGACGCTTTCTGCGAGGAGCGCGAGGCGCAGACCTATTTCGGCTTCATCCACAATGCCGGCCAGCCCTATGACGCGCTCGCCGCGATGATGGCGCAGGACAAGGCGGAAGCGGCGATGCAGGTCAATTTCTGGGCCTTCACCCGCCTCGCCAAGACGCTGATGCGCGCGATGATAAGGGCGCGCGCCGGCCGCATCGTCGCCATCGGCTCGGTCGCGGCCTTGCGCGGCAATCCCGGCAACGCCGCCTATGCCGCCTCCAAGGGCGCGCTGATCTCCTACGCCAAGACGCTGGCGATCGAGACCGGCAAGCGCGGCGTCACCGTCAACGTGATCGCCCCGGGCTTCGTCGACACCGACATGATGGCGCCCTACGCCGCCTATCGCGAGAAGATGGAGGGCCAGATCCCGGCCGGCCGCTTCGCCAGGCCCGAGGAGGTGGCCGGGCTGGCCGCCTTCCTGATGAGCGAGCCGGCCGCCTATCTCACCGGCGTGGTGCTGCCGATCGATGGCGGTCTGACCGCGCAGATGGGCGTGCATCGCTGATCCCGTCATGTTAGGTTCGCAGCGAACCGGAACGAACCGCCATGACCGCAGCCTTCACCATCCGCCTCGATGACGAGATGCTGGCCAAGCTCGACGCGCTGGCCGCCGACACCGACCGTTCGCGCAACTGGATCGCCGCCAAGGCGATCGAATCCTATGTCGAACTCAACGCCTGGCAGATGGCGAAGATCAGGGAAGGCATCGCCCAGGCCGACCGCGGCGAATTCGCCACGGAAGAGGAGCTGGACGCGATCGAGGCCGAGCTCCAAGCCCGCATCGACGCAGATGCCCAGCGATGAGAGTTGTCTGGACTGACCGCGCAAAAGCCGATCTGCGCGAAATTTCTGTCTATGTCGCTGGTTTAAGCCCGACGGCGGCGCTCGGACTGGTGCGCAAGCTACGCTCGGCGGCCAGGGGCCTTGCGGATCATCCCGCTTTGGGCCGCCCTGGCCGATCGGACGAGACCCGTGAATTCATTGTAGCGGGCACTAACTACATCCTCCCCTACCGCGTCCGCGACGGGCGCGTCGAAATTCTGGCTGCGTTGCACGCCTCGCGGCAATGGCCCGACCAGTTCTGAAAGGCTGACAGCACCGATGCGTTCCCTCCAGCTCCACGGCGACCGCGACCTCCGTCTCGAGGAGATCGACCCGCCGCCCCCGCCGGCCGCGGGCGAGGTGCAGATCCGCATCCGCGCCGTGGCGCTCAACTATCTCGACGTCTGGGGCTTCCGCGGCATGGCCTTCGCCAAGCGCAAGATGCCGCAGGCGGCGGGCGTGGAGGCTGCGGGCGAGATCGTCTGCGTCGGCGAGGGCGTGACCGGGTTCAAGCCGGGCGACACCGTCACCGCCTATGGCGCGGAGACCTGCGGCCAATGCAAGGCCTGCCGCGAGGGGCGCGACAATCTCTGCGAGAACGTCGCCGGGATCATGGGTTTCCATATCGACGGCTTCGCCCGCGAATATCTCAACAAGGCCGCGCGCCTCGTGGTCAAAGCTCCCGATGGCGTCTCCTTCGAGGATGCGGCCTGCGCGCCGATCGGCTTCGGCACCGTGCAGCACATGCTCTTCGACAATGCGAAGCTGGAGCCGGGCGAATCCGTGCTCGTCCATGCCGGCGGCTCCGGCATCGGCACGGCGGCGATCAAGATGGCGAAGGCGATCGGCTGCACCGTCTTCACCACCGTCGGCGATGACGAGAAGGGCGAGAAGGCCAAGGCGCTCGGGGCCGACTACGTCATCAACTACAAGACCGAGCGCTTCGAAGGCGAAGTCCGCCGCCTGACCAAGCGCAAGGGCGTCGATGTCGTGTTCGAGCATGTCGGCGCCGACACCTGGAACGGCTCGCTGCTCTGCCTGAAGCGCGGCGGCCGCCTGGTGACCTGCGGCGCCACCTCCGGCGCCACCGCCAGCATCAATCTGATGCAGCTGTTCCAGCAGCAATACCGCATCACCGGTTCCTTCGGCTGCCGGATCGAGAACATCCGCCAGTCGCTCGACAAGATGGCGGCCGGCATGAAGCCGGTGATCGACTCCGTGTTTCCGCTGGCCGATTTCGAAAAGGGACTGGCCCGGCTCGAAGGGCGCCAGGTCTTCGGCAAGGTCATCGTCACCTTCTGAGCCGCCCGCTTCAGGGCTTTAGGCTTGACGGCAGGTATTTCCTCCCGCAAGTCGCGCTTTTACGGCCCGACGCCAGGTTGAGCGGGCGCGACAGGACCGGGCCGCAGGGTGAGACGACTGAAAGCGATTGCCGCGCGCCTCGGCGCCGCCATCATGATCGGGCTGGTGCGGACGCTCTTCGCAGGCCTGCGGCTGCTCGGCCCGGAGCGCTCGAGCGATCTCGGCGGCTGGCTGCTGCGCACGGCGAGCCCGCTGATCCCGGTCAACCGCGTCGCGCTCGCCAATATCCGCGCCGCCTTTCCGGAGAAGGACGAGGCGCAGGTCAAGGCCATCGCCCGCGGCGCCTGGGAAAACCTCGGGCGCACCGCGGCGGAATACGCCCATCTCGGCACGTTGTTCGACTGGGACGACCAGAACCCCGACGCGCCCTCCCGTGTCGAGGTCTCCGGCATCGACCATTTCATCGCGCTGCGCGACGATGGCGCGCCCGGCCTGATCTTCTCGACCCATCTCGGCAATTGGGAGCTGCCGGCGATCTGCGCGCAGGTCTATGGGCTCGACACCACCGCCGTCTTCCGCGCGCCCAACGACCCCGCCATCGCCAGCGTCGTCCATGAAATCCGCTCCGGCGCCATGGGGGGGCTGGCTGCGGCCAGGCAGGGGGCCGCCTTCGCCATGCAGGGCGTGCTCGAGGCCGGCGGCCATTTGGGCATGCTGATCGACCAGCATTTCACCCGCGGCGTGGTGGTCCCCTTCATGGGGCGGCCGGCCCTGACCAATCCGATCATGGGCAAGTTCGCACGGCGCTTCGAATGCCCGGTTCATGGCGTGCGCGTCATCCGCCTGCCCGGCCACCGCTTCCGGCTGGAGCTGACGCCGCCGCTCGAGCTGCCGCGCGACGCCGGCGGCGAGATCGACGTGCAGGGCGCCATGGCGATGATGACGGCCGTGGTCGAGGGCTGGGTGCGCGAGCATCCTGAACAATGGCTGTGGATGCACCGGCGCTGGCGGCCCAACATGATCAAGGGGCCGGTTCCCGATCTGGAGGCGATGGTCCAGGCTGCGAAGCCGGCTTTCAAGGCAACGTGATTTCCAAGTGAGCCCGAGAGAGCGCTTTGGTAAGGCATTCGCGCGAGCATGGCGCTAGAGTAACCGGACAATGGCATTGCGCGCTTCCCTGATGATCCTCTCCGCAGCCGCTGGGCTCGCCTTCGGCGCGTCGCAGGCGGTTGCGCAGACGGCTGCGACGCAGCAGCCGCGCGCGGTGGTGGAGCTCTTCACCAGCCAGGGCTGCTCGTCCTGCCCGGCCGCCGATGCGCTCTTCGTCGAGTTGGCCAAGGACCCGACCCTGATCGCCCTGACGCTGCCGGTGACCTACTGGGACTATCTCGGCTGGAAGGACACTTTGGGCCAGGACAGCTTCACCAAGCGCCAGAAGCAATATTCCAAGGTCCGCGGCGACGGGCAGGTCTATACGCCCCAGGCCGTGATCAACGGCGTGAGCCATGCCGTCGGCTCCAACCGCGCCGAGATCGACAAGGCGCTGAAGCCGGCCCCATTCGCTGCCAGGCTCACGCTGAAGGAGGAGGATGGCGCGCTGAAGATCGCGATCGCTCCGGTCGCCGGCGCCGCCGAGCGCGAAGCGGGCGTCTGGGTCATCGCGACCAGCAGGACCGTGACCGTTCCGATCGGGCGCGGCGAAAACAGCGGGCGCACGGTGACCTACGCCAATGTCGTGCGCAGCCTCACCCGCGTCGGCGACTGGAAAGGCGCGGAAACGACGATGACGGCGCCGTTGGACAGCACGCGCGCCGGAGAGTCGGACGGCTATGTCGTCCTCGTCCAGACCGAGCAGCCGGGGCGCTACGGCATGATGCCCGGCGCCATCCTGGCCGCGGCGCGCGGGCGCTGAGGCGCGCTACAGCAGCACCACCTTGTTGGGTAGTTCGTCGACGTCGCCTTCCTGCCGCGGCGCGTGCCTCGCGAGCACGACGCCGACCGCGCCGACCGCGGCGATCACGCCCTCGACCACCCGGCCCGCCCGCGCCTCGTCGAGCAGCGCGCCGATGACGCCCTCCCAGGCGCCGGGCTCGACACGCGTCTCGATGGCGCTGTCGGCCAGGATTTCGGCATAGCGCTCCTGCAGCGCCACATAGAGCAGCACCCCCGTGCGCCCTTGCGTCCGCGCCAGGCCCCTGGCGGTGAATTCCCGCAAGGCCGCGTCATGGGCGCGCCGACGCTTGATGAAGCCGGGCACGAACCGTCCGCCGCGGCCATACCACTGCAGCGCTGCGATCAGCACCGCGGCGGCGACAAGCTGGATCAGGAAGATGCGCGGCGCGCTGGTGGCGGTCAGCGCCAGCAGGGGCCATGGCAGAAGCAGCGCCAGCAGCAGCGCCAGCGCCAGCGGCACGCTGCGATAGCCGCTCGCCGCGCGTTCGATCACCACCACGATTTCGGCGGCCGTCGTCAGCTCGGCCTGGCGCACCGCCTCGGCGATCGCCTCCCTGTCCTGCGCGTCCATCACCAATCCCCCGATGCGCCGCCGCCCCCGGACGAGCCGCCCCCGCCCGAAAACCCGCCGCCCGAACCCGAACTCCAGCCGCCGCCCGACGAGCCCGACCCCCATCCCGAGGAGCCGGTGCTGGTCGGCAGCGCGATCCAGCGGCCGTCGCGCGTCCGGTGGCTGCGCGCCCCGGAGCCGCGGCTGGCGCCGCGAATGACCATGGCGACCATGATGAAGATCACGATCATCACGAAGATGACGGCTGCGACATCGCCGGAGCTTTGCGTGTCGTCGCGTATCGCGGCGCGACGCTGCCATTCCTCGGCGTCGCCGGTCAGGATCGCAAGGATTGCGTCGACGCCGGCCTCGACGCCCCCCGCGAAATCGCCGGTCTTGAATTTGGGCGCGATCGCCGTGCTGATGATGACCTTGGACAGGGCG
>JBKBRD010000092.1:0-6078 GCA_046292405.1 Allobosea sp.
GGCCACGGCGCGGGCGAAATCGCGAGCCTCGAACGGCTCAAGGTCGTCGACGCTCTCACCGACGCCGATAAAATGCACCGGCAGGCCGAATTTCGCGGCCAGCGCCACGAGAATGCCGCCGCGCGCGGTGCCGTCGAGCTTCGTCATCACCAGCCCGGTCACGCCCGCCGTCTGCTGGAAGGCCTCGACCTGGCTCAGCGCATTCTGGCCGACGGTGGCGTCGAGCACGAGCAGCGCGGCGTGGGGCGCCTCCGGATCCATCTTGCGGATGACGCGGACCACCTTGGCGAGCTCGTCCATCAGCCCCGTCTTGTTCTGCAGGCGCCCGGCGGTGTCGATCAGCAGCACGTCGGTTGCCGCCGTCTTCGCCTTCTGCAAGGCCTCGAAAGCCAGGCCCGACGCGTCTGCGCCCTGCTGGCCGGAGATCACGGTCGCGCCGGTGCGCTCGCCCCAGACCTTGAGCTGTTCGATCGCCGCAGCCCGGAAGGTGTCGCCCGCCGCCAGCATCACGGATTTGCCCTCCGCCCGGAACTTGGCCGAGAGCTTGCCGATGGTTGTGGTCTTGCCGGAGCCATTGACGCCGACCATCAGGATCACGAACGGCTTTTTCGTGGCGTCGATCAGCAAGGGCTGCGCCACCGGCGTCAGAATCGCCTCGACCTCGCGAGCGAGGATCGCCTTGACCTCGGCGGGGTCGATCTGCTTGTCGTAGCGGCCTTCGCCGACCGCCTTGGCGATCCGGGCGGCGGTGGCGAGGCCGAGATCGGCCTGGATCAGGATATCCTCGAGATCCTCCAGCGTGCCGGCGTCGAGCTTGCGCTTGCTGAACAGGTCGCCAATGCCGGTGGTCAGGGCCGATGAGGTGCGCGAGAGCCCCTCGGTCAGCCTGCGCCACCAGTTGCGCTTCGGCTCCGCCGTCGCCGGCGGCGGCAGTGGCTCGAGCTCTGCGGCGGCGAGCGGCAGCGGCGCGCTTTCGCCCATCGTCAGATCCGGCGCGATCAGCGCATCCGGCTCCGGTTCGGGCGGCGCGGCCTCGCTTGGCCGCGGGCTGGCGGGCTGGCTCTCGGCAGGCGCCGGCGTCTCCTCTTCCAAAGCAAACAGCCGGGAGAAGAAGCCGCGCTTTTTCGGTTCGGTCTCGCTCATCATTCGTCCTGTAGCGCAGGCGGACCCCGTCCGGCAAAGCCAACGAGGTTGCGTCCGGGAGCCGGCTTGGCTAGCGCAATGCCATGACAGCGCAAGATCAACCAGAAATTTCGCAGCCGCGGACGGAGGAGGCGGCGCTTCCCGTGCCGCTGCTCTACCGCGACGCGATGATGCTGGTGATCGACAAGCCGGCCGGGCTGCCGGTCCATCGCGGCCCGCAGGCCAAGCGGCGCATCATTCCCGTGCTGACCGACCATCTCGACGCTTTGCGCTTCGGCCTGCCGCGCAAGCCCGAGGCCGCGCATCGGCTCGACAAGGACACCTCGGGCTGCCTCGTGCTCGGGCGCCATCCCCGCGCCATGGCCGAGCTCAACCAGATGTTTCGCGACGGGCGCATCGACAAGACCTATTGGGCGGTGTGCGAAGGCGGGCCGCAGGACGATGCCGGGCTGATCGATCTCGCGCTCGGCAAGCAATCGCCCGAGCGCGGCTGGTGGATGAAGCCCGACCCTGCGGGCCTGCCGTCGCAGACGCGGTTTCGCGTGCTCGGCCGCGGCGAGGGGGCGGGCGGGCCCCTGTGCTGGCTGGCGCTGGAGCCGCTGACCGGCCGCACGCATCAGTTGCGGGTGCACTGCGCCGCCTCCGGTTTTCCCATCCTCGGCGACGAGATCTACGGCGCGGCGCCGCGCGAGGGCGGGCCGGGGCTGCAGCTGCACGCGCGCAGCATCAGCGTGCCGCTCTACAGGAAGCGTGCGCCGATCCATGTCGAGGCGCCGCCGCCGCCGCATATGCGGGCGGCGCTGACGGTTTGCGGCTGGGAGCCAGGGTTGCCGAAAGATTAACCGGCACGCGCGATCCGTGCCGGCGCATCAATCAATCGCTAAGATTGCGCTGCTACGCCCTTGTGCGTCCTCAGGCTCAAGGCCGTCATGTCCTCACCCGCCAGCTCCGCGCCGCTCGAGCAGCCGCCACTGCTGACGTTGTCCCAGGCCCGCGACAGCGGCGACGCCGCCATGGCGACGCTGCTCGGCTGGGTCGAGAGCTATCTGATGAACGGGCATGCGGAACTCGGCAGGGTCGGCGCCGTCTGTCCCTTCACTCGCCAGGCGGCGCGGCTCGACAGCGTCCGGCTCGGCATCGCCACGGCGACGCCCGAGCGCGAGGACGAGGTCTTCGCCCTGGCGCGGGCGAGTTTCGAGCGGCTCGACAGCATCCCGGTCAAGCCGGGCATGGCGCATTTTCGCACCGTCATCATCGGCTTCCCGCACTGTGCCGACGCCGCCGGGGTGGCGATGCTGCAGCGGGTCCAGGCCCGCCACAAATATTATTCGCTGTCGCGCAACCGGATGGTCGGGCTGATGCATGCGAATTCCCAGGCGCCTGGGCTGTGGAACGGCGCGTTCCGGCCGCTGCGGGCGCCGCTGCCGGTGCTCGCCGTCCGCCATATGGTGGAGCATGACGCGCCCTTCGCGGCGCGCCATCCGCTGCTGCTGCTGCCTTATCTCGCGCGGTTCCGGCTGGGCGGCGTCAAGCGTCTCTATGCCCATCTGCGCGCCGCGGGCTGAGGCCGTGCCTGTCGCTGCGCCTGCCTTGCCGGGGCTCGAACTGCGCCTGGTCGACAGCGTGGCCGCATTTCTTGCGCTGGAGGCGGAGTGGGACGGGCTGTTCGCGCGCTGCGGCAGGCCGCATCAGCTGTTTCAAAGCCATGTCTTTCTGCGCCACTGGATCCGGCATTATCTCGCGGGTGACGAGCGGTTGGCCATCGTCACCGCCTGGCGGGCGGGCAGGCTCGTCATGGCCTGGCCGCTCGTCAGGCTGCGCCGTTTCGGTTTCGGCGTCTTGCGCTTCATGGGCGGCCCGGTCGCCCAATACAGCGACGTGCTGGCTGACGATGAGCCGGGGCTGATCGCGGCCGGATGGCGGGCGGTTTTGGCCAGCGGCGCCGACCTCGTCGAGATCCGCAAGCTGCGGGCCGATGCGCAGCTGGGGCAGGCCGCGTTCCCGTCGGCGCCCGTGACCAGCGCGCGGGAAGAGGCGCTGTTTGCCGATCTGGAGCTGCGCGTCGCCGCGGACGGTCCCAGCGCGGTCTATTCCAGCCGCGACCGCGCCAACTGGCGCCGGCGCCGATCGCGCCTGTCGGAGCAGTTCGCCGTGATGTTTCACAGGGAAGAGCCGGGGCCGACCGCGGCGCGACTGGCGCGCCGGGCCATCGCCATGAAGCGCGCCTGGCTGGCGGATCGCGGCGGCTTCGCGCCGGCGCTTGCCGATCCTCGTTTCGAGGCCTTCTTTGCCGGGCTTGCGGCCGATCGCTCCGGCGCCTCGCCGCTGCGGCTCGCAGCGATCATGCTCGACGGCGAACCCGCCGGCATCGAGATCGCCTTCGACCAGATGGGCGTCTGTTTCGGCCATGTGCTGGCGGTCGATCCCGCCTTCGCCCGCCATGGCGTCGGCGGCGTCCTCATCCATCACAGCCTGGCGAGCGCCAAGGCGCGGGGCAATCTCCGGCTCGACATGCTGGCGCCCGCCGACCCCTACAAGCGCGCCCATGCGGATGGCGGCACGCTGGTCAGCGATCTCACCGTTCCGCTCAGCCCGCTCGGGCGGCTGCTTTGCATGGCCGGCTTCCCGCATCTGCGGCCGCTGGCGAAGAAAGCCGCCAAAAGCGCGCCCAGCCTCGCCGCGCTGCGTTTCGCCCGGGGCCGGGCGCAATCCTGATCAGGCGGCGATCGCATCCATCGCCCGCGCCAGCTTGACGTCGAGTTCCGTCAAACCGCCGGCGTCATGGGTCGTCAGCGTCACATCCACGGTCTTGTAGACGTTCGACCATTCCGGATGATGGTTCATCGTCTCCGCCAGCAGGGCGACCCGCGTCATGAAGCCGAAGGCCTCGCTGAAATCGCGGAAGATGAAGCGCTTGGCGATCGCCTCGCGGCCCTCGACGGCGCGCCAGCCGGCGAGCGTGGCCAGCGCCTCGTTGCGCGCCTCGGGACCCAGTCGCTTCGGCATCGTCATCTCCGCTGCACGTCCCCGCGCGAAAGCCGGTTGGGGTAGACCGGTCCCAGCGGATAGGCGGCTTCGACCACATAGGGGCCGCCGCCGATCGAATCGCGCGAGGACATCAGGGCGATGCGCCGCGCGGTGAACGCGATCGGCCGGATGATCGGATGCATGGCAAGATAATGCGCGACATCGACGGGCGCGGCGTCGCGCAGCCGCGCCAGCGTGACATGCGGCACGAATTTGCGCCCCTCCGGCGGCAGGCCGAGCCGGCGCATCAGCCGCTCGACATCGGCCTGCAGCTCGGTGAGCTTGGCTGATGGCTGCACCCGGGCGAAGACCGCGCGCGGCTTGTCGCCGCCGAAGGTGCCGAGCGCGTCGAGCACGATTTCGAACGGGTAGCTGCGGAGATCGCCGAGGAATTCGTCGACCTCATGCGCCATGCGCCGGTCGACATCGCCGAGGAAACGCAAAGTGATGTGGTAATCGGCCGGTTCGATCCAGCGCGCGCCGACCAGCCCGCCGCGATGCAGGGTCAGGGCCGAGGCGACCTCGGCGGGAATCTCCAGAGCTGTGAACAGCCTCGGCATGGTCAAATCATAGCCGGGATATTGTGACCGTGGCGAGACGCTAATCGCAGCGCGCGGTCGGACCGGGTGTTTTTCCGCCGCCGCACGCTTCCTATATGAGCGAGGGGCCAGACGGCGCTGCGCCGCCCGATTTCACGATGCCGCCCTGTCATGCTATGAGCTGCGCCAAATTGGGCCGCAACCGGCCGTTTCGAGAGTTCCGATGACCGTTTCGTTCGCTGACGTCGCCGCTCCCGCGGCGCAGACCGCCTTGCCCCGGCCCTCGCTGGTCGGGCGCACCCGCGCCGGCCTCGCCGAGGCCCTGGCCGAGATCGACGTGCCCGAGAAGGAGCGGCGCATGCGCGTCGGCCAGCTCTGGAACTGGATCTACCATTACGGCGTGCGCGATTTCGCCAGCATGACCACGATCGGCAAGGGGCTGCGCGCCGCCCTGGCCGAGCGCTTCACGCTCGACCTGCCGGAGGTGACGGCCGAGCAGGTCTCCACCGACGGCACCCGCAAATGGCTGATCAGGATGGCCCCGACCGGCCCGCGCGACCGCGGCGCCGAGATCGAATGCGTCTATATTCCCGAGATGGACCGCGGCACGCTCTGCGTTTCCAGCCAGGTCGGCTGCACCCTGACCTGCACCTTCTGCCATACCGGCACGCAGAAGCTGGTGCGCAACCTGACCACGGAAGAGATCGTGGCGCAGCTGATGGTGGCGCGCGACCGGCTCGGCGATTTTCCCAATCGCGCTGCGCCGGACGGGGCCTTCGTGCCCAATGATGGCGGGCGCTTCGTCTCCAACATCGTCTTCATGGGCATGGGCGAGCCGCTCTATAATTTTGACGGGGTGCGCGACGCCATCGCAGTCATCACCGACAATGAGGGGCTCTCGCTCGGCCGCCGCCGCATCACCGTCTCGACCTCGGGGGTGGTTCCGCAGATCGGGCCGCTGGGCGCCGAGATGGGAACGATGCTGGCGATCTCGCTGCATGCCGTGCGCGACGAGCTGCGCAACGAGCTGGTGCCTCTGAACAAGAAATACCCGATCGCCGAGCTGCTGGAGGCCTGCCGCAACTATCCCGGCCTGTCGAACGCCAAGCGCATCACCTTCGAATACGTCATGCTGAAGGGCGTCAACGACAGCGACGCGGAGGCGCGCGAGCTGGTGCGGCTGCTCAAGGGCATTCCCGCCAAGATCAACCTGATCCCGTTCAATCCCTGGCCCGGCACCCGCTATGAATGCTCCGACTGGGACAGGATCGAGCGGTTCTCCGAGATCGTCTTCCGCGCCGGCTACGCGTCCCCCGTGCGCACGCCGCGCGGCCGCGACATCCTGGCCGCCTGCGGCCAGCTCAAGAGC
>JBKBRD010000092.1:6088-10084 GCA_046292405.1 Allobosea sp.
AGAGCGAGACGGAAAAGCTCTCGGCCCGCGCCCGGCTGATGCTCGACCAGGACGAGGCGGCGGTTGCGCAGGCGGCGCACTGACCCATGCTGCGCTGGCTGCTGCTGATCCCCTTCGCCCTGCTCTTCGCCATGGGCACGGGCCTGTTCGCGACGATGATCGCCAGCGTCGTCTCCCCGGAGGTGGCGCTGCTGATCGGGGGCGGTTTCGGGCGCCTGATGGACGCGCTCTTCGGTCTCGCCGAGGCTGGCTACGATCCGGGTCCGGCGGCGCAGGCGGCCTTCGCCCTGATCGGGCGCCTGGGCCTGGCGATCATCGTCGCGCCCGTGCTGTTCGTCGCGCTGTTTTGCGAGATCTTTCGCGTGCGCAGCCTGGTGGTCCAGAGCGGGCTGACCGGAGCGCTCGCAGCGCTGCTGCCGCTCGCCATGCTGCAATTCGCCCGCGCGCCGAGCGAAGCGGAGGTGCGCATCCTCGGGGCGCTGGTGCTGGTGGGCGCGGCGACGGGCTTCGTCTACTGGCTGATCGCCGGGCGCGGCGCGGGCGGGGAGGCGCGCGCGCCCGGACGCGGTTGAGGCTTGCGGTTCACCCGCCAGGCATGACGCGCGAGCGGGTCAGGAAGCGCCGTTCCGTGCCGTTGTCGAGCGAAAACATGCCGCCCCGGCCCGTGACGACTTCGATGATCAATTGGGTATGCCGCCAGAGTGCGAACTGCGCGCCGCTGATATAGACCGGCGCGCCGCCGATTTCGCCGAGCTTCACATCGTGATCGCCGAGCGCGAATTCGTCCTGCCGATAGCACATCGGCGAGGAGCCGTCGCAGCAACCGCCAGATTGGTGGAACAGCACCGGGCCATGGCGGCCGACGATCTCCGCGAGAAGAGCCAGCGCCGCCGACGTGGCGAGCACGCGCGACGGCGGCGCGGCCCCGGTCCGGTCGTCCGGATCCATGTCAGCTCGCCATGTCGATCACGACGCGGCCTTCGATCTGCCCCTTGTGCATGCGGTCGAAGATCGCGTTGATGTCATCGAGCTTGGCTGGCGACACCGTCGCCTTGACCTTGCCTTCGGCGGCGAAATCCAGCGATTCCTGCAGATCGAGCCGGGTGCCGACGATCGAGCCCCGAATGGTGATGCCGTTTCCGACCACGGAAAAAATGTCGAGCGGGAAGCCCCCGGGTGGTAGGCCATTGAGCGCCACGGTGCCGCCCCGGTCGACCATCCCGATGGCCTGGGTGAAGGCCTTGGGGCTGACGGCCGTGACGAGCACGCCCTGGGCTCCGCCGCCGGTTTCGCGCCGGATCACCGTTGCGGGGTCCTCATGCAGAGCATTCACCGTCAGGGTCGCGCCGAGCCGCCGCGCCAGATCGAGCTTGGCGTCGTCGATATCCACCGCCGCGACGTTGCGACCCATGGCCTTGGCGTATTGCACGGCCATGTGGCCGAGCCCGCCGACGCCGGAAATCACCACCCAGTCGCCGGGTTTGGTGTCGGTCACCTTCAGGCCCTTGTAGACGGTGACGCCGGCGCACAGCACGGGCGCGAGTTCGAGGAAGTCCAGATTGGCGGGGAGGTGGCCGACATAGTTCGGGTCCGCCACGACATAGTCGGCAAAGCCGCCATTGACGGAATAGCCGGTGTTGAGCTGGCTTTCACACAGCGTCTCCCAGCCGCCGAGGCAATGGCGGCAGTGACCGCAGGTGGTGTAGAGCCAGGGGACTCCGACGCGATCCCCTTCCTTGACATGCTTGATGCCGGCGCCGACGGCGGAGACGAAGCCGACCCCTTCATGCCCCGGGATGAAGGGCGGGTTTGGCTTGACCGGCCAATCGCCTTGCGCGGCATGAAGATCGGTATGGCACACACCGGAGGCGCGGATCGCGACCTGGATCAGGCCGGGACCGGGCTCTGGAATTGGGACCTCGTCGATGGTGAGGGGCTGGCCGAACGCGCGCACGACCGCTGCCTTCATCGTCTTCGCCATGTGATCGATTCCCTGGTTCGGTGGTTTCGGAAGACTGGCCGCGCTGAAGCCGCGACGGCCTGGGATGCCTGCGCCGCGTCTGTCGCGGCGCAGGATCGCTCAGCAGGATCGCTCAAAAGAATCCGAGTTTTCTGGGCGAATAACTGACCAGCATGTTCTTGGTCTGCTGGTAATGGTCGAGCATCATCTTGTGGCTTTCGCGGCCGATGCCTGACTGCTTGTAGCCGCCGAAGGCGGCATGGGCGGGGTAGGCGTGATCGCAATTGGTCCAGACGCGGCCGGCCTGGATGCCCCGGCCGAAGCGGTAGGCGCGGCTGCAGTCTCGGGTCCAGACGCCGGCGCCAAGGCCGTAGAGCGTATCGTTGGCGAGGGCGAGCGCCTCGTCCTCGTCCTTGAAGGTCGTCACCGAAACCACGGGACCGAAAATCTCCTCCTGGAAGACCCGCATGCGGTTATGGCCCTTCAGTACGGTCGGCTTGACGTAATAGCCGCCGGCCAGGTCGCCCGGCATGTCCTGGCGCTCGCCGCCAGCCAGCACCTGCGCACCCTCCTGGCGGCCGATATCGAAGTAGCTCAGGATCTTTTCGAACTGCTCGGATGAGGCTTGCGCGCCGATCATGGTGGCGGGATCGAGCGGATCGCCCTGCCGGATCGCCGCCACGCGCTGCAGCGCCCTGTCCATGAACCGGTCGTAGAGGCTTTCCTGGATCAGCGCGCGGCTCGGGCAGGTGCAGACCTCGCCCTGGTTGAGCGCAAACATGACGAAGCCCTCGATCGCCTTGTCGAGGAAATCATCGTCCTCGGCCGCCACGTCCTGGAAGAAGATGTTGGGGGATTTGCCGCCGAGTTCCAGCGTCACCGGGATCAGGTTCTGGCTGGCGTACTGCATGATCAGCCGGCCGGTCGTGGTCTCGCCGGTGAAGGCGATCTTGGCGATGCGGTTGGAGGAGGCCAGCGGCTTGCCGGCCTCGAGGCCGAAGCCGTTGACGATGTTGATTACGCCCGGCGGCAGGATATCGGCGATCAATTCGGCGAAGATCAGGATCGAGGCCGGCGTCTGCTCCGCCGGCTTCAAGACGACGCAATTGCCTGCGGCCAGCGCCGGCGCCAGCTTCCACACCGCCATCAGGATCGGGAAATTCCACGGAATGATCTGGCCGACGACGCCCAGCGGCTCATGGATGTGATAGGCGACCGTGTCATGGTCGATCTGGGAGAGGCTGCCCTCCTGCGCCCGTATCGCGCCGGCGAAGTAGCGGAAATGATCGATCGCGAGCGGGATGTCGGCGGCCATGGTCTCGCGGATCGGCTTGCCATTGTCCCAGGTCTCGGCCTGCGCCAGGAGGTCGAGGTTATCCTCCATCGCCTGCGCGATCCGGTTGAGCAGCAGCGCCCGTTCGGCGACGCTCGTGCGGCCCCAGGCGTCCTTGGCCGCATGCGCGGCATCCAGCGCGGCCTCGATGTCCTGGGCGTCGGAACGGGCGATCTGGCAGAGCGGCCGGCCATTCACCGGGGAGCTGTTCTCGAAATACTGACCCGAGATCGGCTCGGCCCATTGGCCGTTGATGAAATTGCCGTAGCGCGCCTTGAAGGGCGGCGCCGAGACGCGGATGAATTCGGGCTTGTTCATCGATTTCCTCCTGCGGCGCCTGATGCGGCGCTCTGCGGGCAGGATTGGCCCGATGAATTGGTCCTGTCAGCAAGGGGCAGGCGCATTCGCGAGCCGGACTGTCTCAGCCTTGCGACAGGTGGCGGCGGTTTCTGCGCGGAGGCCTACCTGCCACGGTCCAGCCCGAAGCGGGCGAGCTTGCGGTGCAGGGTGGCGCGGCTGACGCCGAGCGTGCGCGCGGCAGCCGAGACGTTGCCCCGAGCCCTCGCCAGCGCGCGCTGGACGACGCCGCGCTCGGCCGCGCCGAGTTCCTCCGCTGGCCGCGCCTCATCGCCGAGCAGCAGGTCTTCCGCCGGGAAGGGCTGCGGGGGGCCGGGGGGGGCGCGGGCCACGGGCGGGGGCGCCC
>JBKBRD010000093.1:0-10068 GCA_046292405.1 Allobosea sp.
CGATCTGTCTTCGGCAGCGACGATGTTCATCCAGAAGCAGCCGAACATTGTGATCCTCGACTGGGATTTGCCTGACTTCGGCAGTACAAAATGCTTGGCTTCCATGCGCTCGTTCAAGACTTCACCATTTGCGAAAGCGCCTGTGCTTGTGATGATGGAGCGCCCAGATAGACGATCGGTGGTTCAGGCCGCAAAACTTGGCGCGCATGAAATTATCACCAAGCCAATATCTCCCAACAATCTATGGCTTCACCTTTCAGGGATCATTAACATTCCCCGCAAATACAAGGAAGTGAACGGCAGCATTACGTTGGTTCCGCGGGCAATCAGTAACAATATGTTCTGACGAGCGGGCGTTTTCCCTTTGGTCGCTTGCTCGGATATCGTTGCCTAGTCCGGTAGGCGACGGCTCCCGGTCGGATTTTATGTGCCGACACGCCAGAAAGGATTGCCGCAGTCCCGGATGGTTAGCGAAATTTTTACCAATGCGGCGTGATTGTCATTCTCGTCCCAAGAGGTCGCACTGCCGTGGTCATCACTGTCTCACTCCCACCTTTCCTCGGTCGCACCGAGGCCGCTGCATTCCGCAACCAGCTGCTCGTCGCCATGGAGCAGAGGGAAAGCGTTGCGATCGAATGTGCTGAAGCAGGCGCGCTGCCGAGCCTCTGGATCCAGCTTCTCCATTCCGCCGCCGCCAGCGCCAAGGCCCGCGGCCTGTCCGTGGCGCTGAAGCGCGTCTCGGAGGAATGCCGCCAATCCCTGCAGGCGATCGGTTTCGATCCCGCGCAAAGCGCTCTCGTTCTGGAGTGATATCGATGCGAATCCTGGCCATCGACGATACCAAGACCCTGCTCAGCCTGCTGTGCATGACCCTGCGCAACGCCGGGCACGAGGTCGCTTCCGCCGAGAACGGCGAGGAGGGGCTGACCCAGTTCGACAAGTTCAAGCCGGACCTGGTGATCACCGACCTCAACATGCCCTTGATGGACGGCATCGAATTCACCCGCGCCTGCCGGGCGCGTCCGGCCGGACAGAACACGCCGATCATCGTTTTGACGACGGAGAACGGCGCCGAGATCAAGGCGGAGGGCCGCCGCGCCGGCGCCAGCGCCTGGATGGTCAAGCCGTTCGAGCCTACCACGCTGCTCGGCCTCGTCGCTCGATACCAGAACTGAGGTCGGTCAATGGACGCGCTTGCGGAACTGAAGCAGACCTTCTTCCAGGAGTGCGAAGAGCTCCTGGGCGCGCTCGAGCAGCGCCTGCAGGCGCTCGACGAGGGCTCGACCGATCCTGAAGACGTCAATGCCGCGTTCCGGGCAATCCATTCGATCAAGGGCGGGGCGGGCGCCTTCGGCTGCACCGAACTCGTCGCCTTCGCCCATGTCTTCGAAGCCTCGCTCGACCATCTGCGCTCCGGCCGGGTCGCGATCGAGGATGCGCCCTTCACCCTGTTCCTGCGCTGCTCGGACGCGGTGGCCGATCTTGTTTCCGCCGCCCGCAATGACGAGCCGGCGCGGCCGCGGCCCGATCTGCTCGAGGCTCTCGAGCAGGTCGGCAAGGCGCCGGGCGAGGCTCCCGCCGCCGCCGCTCCCGCGCCGGCCCCCGTCGCCGCAGCTGCGCCGGCAGCGCCTGCCGGCGACGCGCCGCTCGGCGTCGCCGCCCTGGGCAATCTGCTCGCCATGGTCGAGGCCAAGACCGGCGGCGGCGCCAAGCCGGCGGCGACCGACGGCTGGGACGACGAGCCCGTGGCAACAGCCAAGCCCGGCCAGGACATCATCCTGCGCATCAGCCCGGAAGCCGACCTGTTCCGCCGGGTGATCGAGCCGCGCGTGGTGCTGGCGGCGCTGCCGGCGGAGGACATCGTCAGCGTCGTCTGCGACATGAGCCATGTGCCGGCTCTGGAGGCGCTGGACGTCGCCGATTGCCATATGCGCTTCGTCGTGACCATGCGCACGGAGCTCTCCGTCGAGGAGATCTACAGCCGGTTCGACTTCACCCTCGCCACCGAGGAGTTCGAGATCGAGGTTGTGGCTGGCGCCGCGGAGCCGGCCCCCGTCGCCGCGCCGCAGCCGGCAGCGGCCGCCGCCGCAGCTCCGGAAGTGCCCGCCGGCGTCGCCGCCGACCTCTCCGCCATCCTCGCCAAGCTCGGCCCGGCGCCTGTCGCCACGCCAGAGCCCGACATCAAGCCGGCTCCGGCTCCTGCTCCTGCGCCTGCCGCTTCGGCCCCCGCCGTCGAAGCCGCGCCCGCAGCGCGGCCCGCCCAGCGCGCTCCGGCCAACGACGCCGTCGCCGCGCGCCAGCGCCAGGCCGTCAGCGTCCGCGTCGATCTCGACCGCATCGACAAGCTGATGAACCTGGTGGGCGAGATCGTCATCACCCAATCCATGCTGGTCGAGTGCGTGCGCTCGCTGCCCTATGACGTCTACGCCAAGACCGCCGAAGGCATCCTGACGCTCTCGCGCCAGACGCGCGAACTGCAGGACCATGTCATGGCGGTCCGCGCCCAGCCGGTGAAGGCGGTGTTCCAGCGCATGCCGCGTCTGGTGCGCGAGCTCGCCCAGACGCTGGGCAAGGAAGTGCGCCTCGTGCTCGAGGGCGAGAACACCGAGGTCGACAAGACGATCATCGAGGAGTTGGCCGATCCGCTGACCCATATGATCCGCAATTCGATGGACCATGGCGTCGAGACGCCAGACGATCGCAGCGCCGCCGGCAAGCCGACGGAAGGCACGATCAAGCTGGTCGCCGAGCATCGCGCCGGTCGCATCGTGATTTCCGTCACCGATGACGGGCGCGGCATCAACCGCGAGCGGCTGCTGGCCAAGGCGCGCTCGCGCGGGCTGGTCGGCGCCGACGAGAAGCTTGCGCCCGAGGAGATCGACCAGCTGATCTTCGCCGCCGGCCTCTCGACCGCCGACGTGGTCAGCGACGTCTCGGGCCGCGGCGTCGGCATGGATGTGGTGCGCCGCAATGTCGAATCGCTGGGCGGACGCATCAGCGTCGATTCCGAACCGGGCCGCGGCTGCAAGTTCACGCTCGCTTTGCCGCTGACGCTCGCCGTGCTCGAGGGCATGGTCATCCGCTGCGGCGACGACCGCTATGTGATCCCGATCTCCAGCGTGATCGAGACACAGCATCTGGCTTCGACGCCGATCGAGCACCTGACCTTCGGCCAGGAAGTGCTGCGCTGGCGCGGCGAGGTGACGCCGATGTATCGGCTCGGGGCGGTCATGGGCTCCACCGGAAAGCCCAATGAAAACATCATCATCATCGCCGAGACCGAACGCGGCGACAATGTCGGGATCGCCGTCGACGAGATCGTCGGTCAGCAGCAGGTCGTCGTGAAGAGCCTCGAGGCGAATTACGGCGCGGTGAACGGCGCTTCCGCCGCAACCATCCTCGGTGACGGGCTCGTCGCTCTCATCCTGGATATCGACTCGATGCTCCGCCTGGCCGCCTCCGGCAATCGCCAACCCGCAATCGAACTCAAACTGGCTGGATGATCATGACACTGCAACTCGGCGAAAAGCACTTCTCCTCGGCCCAGCCGGAATCGGCTGTCCGCCGCATCGTCACCTTCCGCGTCGGCGACCGGACCTTCGGCATCGATGTCGGCATGGTCCGCGAGATCAAGGGCTGGCAGGCGACGACGCCGCTGCCGCACTCCGCCCCGCATGTCCGCGGCGTGCTCAACCTGCGCGGCGTGATCCTGGCGGTCTACGATCTGCGCACCTCGATCGGGCTCGGCACCACAGAAGCCTCGGCGACCCATGTCATCGTCGTGGTCGATGTCGACGACAAGACCGCCGGGCTGCTGGTCGACTCCGTCTCCGACATCGTCGACGTGCCGGTGAGCGCCGTGCGTCCGGCGCCCGATCTTGAGCGCGACGAGCATGGGCTGATCGAAGGCCTGGTGCTGCTCGACACCGACATCGTGGCGCTGCTCGATCTCGCCGCGGTGATCCGCGATGGCGGCGTCGAACAGCAGGTGCAGAAGGCTGCACGCCCGAACTGATTTTCAGTCCTCTTCCGAAAAAGGGTTGCGTTTAGATCAGGAAGAACCGTCGACAAGAAAGAAACGACCATATCAATGGGCAACTTCGTCGGTTCCCTTTCGCGCCTGTCCATTCGGCTGCCGCTCCTGGTTCTGGCAGCCTCCTTCGCCAGCGGCGCAGCCGCGACGCTCGCAGCCTACTGGGCCGTGGCCGCTCAGGCAGGGCCGGCGGCGGCGCAACTCGACAGCGCGATCGCAGCTGCGATGCCGCGGCTGCTGGCGATCACAGTCGGCGCGCTGGCTTTCGTGGGGCTTGCCGGCGTCCTGATCGCGCGGCGCATCGGCGCGCCGGTCATCGCGCTGCGCGAGGCCGCGGCGCGCATGGCCGTTGGCGAGGCCGTGACCCTGCCGGCGCTGGCGCGTTCGGATGAAATCGGCGCGCTCGCCAGGGCGCTCGGCGCGGTCCATGAGGCGGGCATCGAGGCTGCCCGGATCCGCGCCGCGCTCGATGGCTGCCGGACCAGCATGATGGTCTGCGACGGCAAGAACCGCGTCGTCTATGTCAACGCATCCCTGCTCAAATTCTTCACCGAGGCGCAGGAGGATTTCCGCATCGCCTTCCCCGGCTGCTCCGCCAAGGACATGCTCGGCAAGGTGATGGAGGCGGTCCAGCGCGAGCCTGCGACCGGCCGGAGCCTCACCGGGCAGGGCGTGGTGCGTTTCACGCTCGGGCGGCGCACCGTGGGTCTTTCGCTGACGCCGGTGGCCGATGCGCAGGGCCAGCACCTTGGCACCTCCGTCGAATGGCTCGAGCTGACGGATGAACTCGCCGCCGCGGCGGAAGTCGCGGAACTGGTCGCCGCGGCCGGGGAGGGCGATTTCTCGCGGCGCGCCTCGCTCGCCGGCAAGCCCGAGACGTTGCAGCGCATCGCGGACGGCATGAACCAGATCAACGCGCTGGTGGAAGGCGCCATCGGCGAATTCGCGCAGGTGCTCGGCGGGCTCGCCTCCGGCGACCTGACCCAGCGCATGCAAGGACAATATCGCGGCCGCCTCGACGAGCTGAAGCAGAACCTCAACGCGACGCTGGAGCATCTCGGCGGCACCGTCGCGACGATCCAGGCGACAGCCGGCAACGTGTCGCGCGCGGCGCATGAGATCAGCAGCGGCGCCGGCGATCTCGCGGCGCGCACAGAGGCGACCGCCGCCAATCTCGAAGAGACGGCCAGCACCACCGAGCAGCTCGCCGCATCGGTGCGGCAAAGCGCATCCCGCTCGCGCGAGGCGACGGAGCTGGCGGGCGCGGCCATGGCGATGGCGACGGACGGCAAGGCGGTGGTTTCCCAGACCGTCGGCGCGATCGAGCGGATCGAGGCCTCCTCGTCGCGGATCTCGGCGATCGTCAGCGTCATCGACGAGATCGCCTTCCAGACCAATTTGCTGGCGTTGAACGCCGCGGTGGAGGCGGCCCGCGCCGGCGACGCCGGCAAGGGCTTCGCCGTGGTCGCATCCGAGGTGCGCGCCCTGGCGCAGCGTTCCGGCCAGGCCGCCAAGGACATCAAGGGGCTGATCGTCTCGTCCAACGAACAGGTCGGCGAAGGGGTGCGGCATGTCCGGGAAACCGGCGAGGCGCTGGACCGTATCGTTACGGCAGCCGGAAAGGTATCCGAAACCATCGCCGAGATATCCTTAGCCGCCGCAAAACAGGCTCACGGGATCCACGAGATGAGCCAGGCGGTCGCCGATATGGACGCTACCACGCAGCAGAATTCGGCGCTCGCCGAAGAGAGCGCCAGCTCCGCGGCAGAGCTGATGGACGAGATCGCGACGCTGCGGGAGCTGGTCGCCTTCTTCCAGACCGAAGCGCGCGGCGGCTCGTCCATGCGGGCTGCGTCTGCTCAGGCCCCGCGCCCGCTGCGCGCCTCGCTGGCCGAGCCGGTTCGTCCGGCGCCGGTTCGGCGGACGGAGGGGTCGAAAAGCGATGGAACGGTGTCGGAGCGACTGTCCCCGCGCAAGCGCGTCGCGGGTGGGGGACGGACAGAACAATGGTCGGAGTTTTGAGCGGTATGTTGAAATCTAACGCCATGGTGGCGCCGCAAGCCCTGGCCGATGTCTCGCTGACCCGCGACGACATGAGCTTCATTTCGAAGCTGGTCTATGAGCAGGCGGGCATCGTCATCCGCGAGCACAAGGAAGCGATGACGCGCGGCCGGCTGGCGCGGCGCGTCAAGGCGCTCGGCCTGAATTCGGTGACGGATTACTGCGCTTTTCTCAAGACGCCGCAGGCGGCCGACGAGATCCCCGAGCTGATCAACGCGGTGACGACGAACCACACCTCGTTCTTCCGCGAGCGGCATCATTTCGATCATCTGCGCAAGGATGTGCTGCCGAAGCTGCTGCAGGAGCGCACGGCGCGCCGCGGCCGCATCCGCATCTGGTGCTCGGCCTCGTCCTCGGGCGAGGAGCCCTACAGCATCGCCGCGGTCTCGCGCGACGTGCTGGGCCCGCGCAGCGACGTCGACTTCAAGATCCTGGCGACCGACATCGACACGGATATCCTGATCAAGGCGGAGGCCGCGATCTATCCGAGCGACCAGTTCGAGCGGCTGCCCCTGGACATCAAGCCGCTGCTCAAGCTGGAGCCGCATGGCCGCGGCGAATCCCGCATCAGCGACGATCTGCGCCGGATGATCGCGTTCAAGCGGCTGAACCTGATCGAACGCTGGCCGATGAGCGGCCCCTTCGACGTGATCTTCTGCCGCAACGTCTTCATCTATTTCGACACCCAGACCAAGGCCTCCATCCTGGACAGGTTCGTCGCGCTGCTGGCGCCGGGCGGCTTCCTGTACCTGGGCCATTCGGAATCGCTTCCGCAACCCCACCCTCAGCTCCGGCTGATCGGTCGCACGATCTATGAGAGACTGCCATGAGTGTCGCCAGATCATCGCGCCGCTATTTCGACCCGCGTTTCGAAGCGACCATCATCACCGTCGCGCCGGGCGAGCACGAGATCACTGCCGCCAAGGACGAGATCGTCGCGACGGTGCTCGGCTCCTGCATCTCGGTGTGCATGCGCGATCCGACGGCGGGCGTCGGCGGGCTCAACCATTTCCTGCTCCCGAAGAACAACGGCGCCAGCGATGCCGACGCCGGCGAGCGCTATGGCGACACGGCCATGGAAGTGCTGATCAACGGGCTTCTGAAGCGTGGCGCCAAGCGCAGCAATCTCGAGGCGAAGGTGTTTGGCGGCGCGCGGGTGCTGTCGGGCGCGACCATGCTCGCGATCGGCGACGGCAACATCGCTTTCGTCACGGATTTCCTGAAGCGCGAGGGCATTCCGATCGTCTCCAAGGATGTCGGCGGCACGCGCTCGCGCCGCATCCACTACCAGCCCTCGACCGGCCGGGCCTGGGTCCAGCATGTCCAGCCGACGGCGCGCGACAGCGGCCAGGAGCAGGAAGTGGCCTATCTCAACCGCCTCAAGACGCAGCCTGTGGCTGGCGAGATTGAGATCTTCTCATGACGGGTTGGGCCGCTACAGCTTCGGCTCCGGTGAAGGTGCTGATCGTCGACGACTCGCTGCTGATGCAGAAGCTGATGAAGCAGATCATCGACTCCGCCCCGGGCTTCAAGGCGATCGGCGTCGCCGGCAGCGCGGAGGAGGGCTGGGACGCCATCCAGGCGCTGCGGCCCGACGTTGTCACGCTCGATCTCGAACTGCCGGGTCGGCACGGGCTGAAGCTGCTTGCCCGCGTGCTGAAGCAGGATCCGCTGCCGGTGCTGATCGTCTCGGCCTTTGGCGGGCCCGGCGCCGACAACACGATCCAGGCGCTGGAGCTCGGCGCGATCGACTTCATCGAGAAGCCCGATGGCGCCGGCAACACGCTCGATCACTTCATGCGCAACGTCGTCGCCGGTCTGCAGCGCGCTTCGAGCAGCCGGCGCATGTTCGCCGCGCGGCGCGAAGTCCAGCCGCTCCGGCCGGCGCTTTCGCGCGAGCCCAACCGCGGTGGGACACGCACGTCGCTGATCGCGATCGGCGCCTCGACCGGCGGCGTGCCCGCGGTGCAGGTGGTGATGCGCGATCTCGCCAATCTCCGGATCCCGGTCGTCGTGGTGCAGCACATGCCGCCCGGCTACACCGCGAAATTCGCTGCGCGGCTCGCGACAGCGACGGGGCTCGACGTGCGCGAGGCCGCCGATGGCGACCGGCTGAAGCCGGGCATGGCGGTGGTTGCGCCCGGCGGACTGCGCCATCTCGAGATCGAGGAGCGGCGCGGCGAACTGGTCTGCCAGCTCAAGGAGGGGCCGCTGGTCAGCGGTCATTCGCCTTCCGTCGATGTCATGTTTCATTCCGTCGCGCGCAGCCTCGGCGCCAACGCCATCGGCGTGCTGCTCACCGGCATGGGCCGCGACGGCGCTGAGGGTTTGTTAGCCATGCGGAAAGCGGGGGCCGAGACGTTAATCCAAAGTGGGGAAACCTGTGTGGTAAACGGGATGCCTAAAGCGGCATTCGAGCTAGGGGCCGCCGACCGGGCCGTGCCGCTCGACCAGATTGGGGCGGCTGTCGGCAATCTCGTCGGCGACCGTCAAAACCTGCGCAGCGCTTGAGGAGAGCGTGATGAAAGCGAGAAGTGAATATCGGATCCTCGTGGTCGACGACCAGAAGAGCATGCGCGGGCTGGCGACCTATTTCCTGAAGCAGATCGAGTTCCAGGACATCGACGAGGCCGAGAACGCCCGCGAGGCGCTGATGAAGATGCAGAGCAAGCGCTACGACCTGCTGCTGCTCGACTGGAACATGGACGGCATGAGCGGCATCGACCTGCTGCGCGCGATCCGCTCCGTGCCGGAGCTGAACCAGATCAAGATCATCATGGCGACCTCCGAGCGCTCGGTCGACAAGATGGACGAGGCGACGACCAATGGCGCCGACCATTACGTCGTGAAGCCCTATGAGCTGCGCGACCTCGAAGTCCGCGTGAAGAAGGTTCTGGCCTGCTGAGACGCCGCTTCGCGCATCCGCTGGCGGCCTTGCGACGTAAAGGGCTTATATACGAGCCCGGGCCATGTCGGAGGAAGCGGTCATGACGCTGCTGCGCAGAGACGTTTTCGCGTTGCTGGGCGGCCTCGCCGCCATGTCGGTCGAGGCTGGGCCCGCCTTCGCCGAAAGCCAAAGCGCCCATGATTTCAGCTTCACGCGCCCCGGCGGCGGACGCTTTCAGCTGTCCGACTATCGCGGGCGGCCGGTCCTGATCGTCAACACCGCCACGGCCTGCGGCTACGCCAGACAGTTCGCGACTCTGGAGCAGCTCTGGCAGCGCTACCAGGCGCGCGGGCTGATGCTGATCGCGGTTCCCAGCAATGATTTTGGCGGGCAGGAGCCGCTGGAAGGCGCGGCCATCGCCGAATCCGCCCGCGCCAATTTCGGCGCGACCTACGCCTTCGCAGAGAAGACGCCGGTGCGCGGCCCGCAGGCCCACCCCTTCTACCGCTGGGCCGCGCTGCGCCGGCCGACGCAAGTTCCGAGCTGGAACTTCCACAAATACCTGGTCGGCCGCGATGGCGAGCTGATCGCCGGCTTCCCGACGAGCTCAGACCCGATCGGCCCGCAACTCGTCCAGGCGATCGGGCAGCAGCTCAGCGCGTGAGCCGGCGCGGCATGCGCGGGCGGTGACGCCGGGTCGGCGGAATCCTCACTGGCGCAGAGGGTCAAGCTGCGCGATGCTCGGCACAGCCCGCCAGATCACGTCGCCGAGGTTCCATGACCCGTATCCTGACCGTCGCCGCCGCCCAGCTCGGCCCGATCCAGAAATCCGAGACGCGCGAAGAGGTGATCGCGCGGATGATCAAGCTGATGGATCTGGCCAAGGCGCAGCAGGCCGATTTGATCGTCTATCCCGAGCTCGCCCTCACCACCTTCTTTCCGCGCTGGTATCACGAGGACAGGGCGGAGGCCGACCAGTGGTTCGAGGCCGCGATGCCCAACCCGGCCGTGCAGCCGCTGTTCGATCTGGCGCGGCACTACAAGATGGGCATGAGCTTCGGCTATGCCGAGCTGACGCCGGAGGGCC
>JBKBRD010000094.1:0-10063 GCA_046292405.1 Allobosea sp.
CTGTCGGCCTCCTCGGCATCGATGGTGAAGTTGAGGTCGTAGGCCTTGGCCTTGCGGGCGAGCGCGATCACCTTCGGCGTCAGCTCGGCCAGCACGCGGGCGTGGTTGGTGGCGTCGTATCGCGGATGCAGCGCCGAGAGCTTGACCGAGATGCCCGGACGGTTCGGCAGCGGCTCGTTGCCGGCGGAGCGGCCGATCGCCTCGATGGCCGCGACATAGGAGGCGAGATAGCGTTCGGCGTCGGCCTGGGTGCGGGCGCCCTCGCCGAGCATGTCGAAGGAATAGCGATAGAGCTTGCCGCTCTTCGAGCCGGCGCGCTTCAGCGCCTCCTCGATGGTCTGGCCGAGCACGAAATGGTTGCCCATCACCCGCATCGCCTGGCGGGTCGCGGTGCGAACGGTCGGCACGCCCAGCCGCTTGGCCAGCCCGCCGATGATGCCGGTCGGGGTTTCGCCCGGCTGGATGACGCGGGCGGTGATGCCCAAGGCCCAGGCCGAGGCCGAGACCAGGAAGGCGTCCGACTTGGATTCGTGATGGGCGAAGTCGCCCTGGCCGAGCTTGTCCTCGATCAGCCGGTCGGCGGTGGCGGCGTCGGGCACGCGCAGCAGCGCCTCGGCCAGCACCATCAGCGCCAGCCCCTCCTTGGTCGAGAGCGAATATTCCCGCAGCAATTCCTCGATGCCGCCGAGGCCGACCTTGCGGGTGCGGATGGCGTCGATCAGCCCGGTCGCGCGGGCGTCGATCCGCGCTTTCGCCTCCGGCTCGCGCCTTGTCTGCGCCAGCAGCCGCGTGGCGATGGCGCCGTCATCCTCGGCATAGGGCGCGCGGAACGGCGACAGGGTGGACGCAGGCGCGCGCGGGGTCGAATCGGCCATGGCAGGCTCCGGAAATCACGGCGAAGGATGATCTGAAGCATCGGGCCGGAAGCGCCGTGAATCAATTGGCTTATTACCCGCTCATGCCTTACATTCTGCGGTAAAAGGTGTCTTTGGCGGAGATTGATCGGGTGCTGGACAAAACCGACCGTCGCCTGCTGGCGCTGCTGCAGGCCGATGGCAGGGTCGCAGGCGTCGAACTGGCCGACAAGGTCGGGCTGTCGCCGACGGCGACGGGCGAGCGGCTGAAGCGGCTGACGCGCGAAGGCTACATCACCGGCTACCGCGCCACGCTCGATCCGTTGAAGCTCGGCCTCAACCTGCTCGTCTTCGTCGAAGTCTATCTCGACAAGACCACGCCCGATGCGTTCGAGCGTTTCGCGGCGGCGGTGAAGCGCGCGCCCGAAGTGCTGGAGTGCCATATGGTCGCTGGCGGCTTCGATTATCTGGTGAAGACGCGGGTGGCCGATATGAACGCCTATCGGCGCTTCCTCGGCGAGGTGCTGCTGGCGCTGCCGGCGGTGCGCGAGACGCGCACCTACGCCGTGATGGAAGAGGTCAAGACCGACGGGGCCTTGCCGGTGTGAGGGGCATCTCCAGGGTTGCCCGCAAAGGCAGCCACACCCAGGCGACGGCTGCTTATTTTTTGTGCAGGACCGGGACGCTTCACCGGAATTTGGCTTGACCTCTCCGTGACTTGCTTCAGTTTGAGCTTTGTTCTTCCGGCACGCCGTTTGCTGTGCCCTTTCGCCTGTCCGCTTGTCCTGGAGCTTCCGATGTTCAGCCCTCTGCCTGCCCTTGCCGCTTTGCTGCCGCGCAGGAGCGCCTTGCGCCTTGCTGCGGGCGCGACACTGGCGGCGATCGCCGGGCTCGCAGGGCCGTCCGCCGCCCAGGCGCAGACGCCGGTGCGCTTCACGCTCGACTGGCGCTTCGAGGGGCCGGCGGCGCTGTTCCTGATGGCGTTCGAGAAGGGGTACTTCAAGGCCGAGGGGCTGGATGTCACGCTGGACACGGGCAATGGCTCGCGCGAAGCGATCCCGCGCGTCGCGTCCGGCACTTATGATGTCGGTTTCGGCGATGTGAACTCGCTCATCCGCTTCCGCGACGAAAACCCGACCGTCGATCTCAAGGCGGTGATGATGGTCTATGACAAGCCGCCCTTCTCGATCGTCGGGCGCAAGAGCCGCGGCATTACCGCCGAGGTGAAGAGCCTCGAGGGCAAGAAGTTCGGGGCGCCCGCCGCCGACGCGGCCTTCGCGCAATGGCCGATCTTCAAGACCGTCAACAAGCTCGACGACAGCAAGATCCGGCTGGAAAACATCGGCTTCCCCGTGCGCGAGCCGATGCTCGCCTCCGGCGAGGTCGACGCCGTCTTCGGCTTCGCCAACTCCTCCTACATCAATCTGAAATCGCGCGGCGTGCCGGTGGACGACATCGTCGTCATGCTGATGGCCGATTACGGGGTCGAGCTCTATGGCAACGTCATCATGGTCTCGCCGAAATTCATGGCCGAGAAGCCCGAAGCCGTGCGCGGACTGCTGCGCGCCATCACCCGCAGCGTGCGGGACACGATCGCCAACCCGGATCTCGGCGCGCAGCTGGTGATCAAGCGCAACGATGTCGCCAAGCTCGAAGTCGAGCTGGAGCGGCTGAAGATGACGCTGGAGCAGAATGTCGTAACGCCCTGGGTCAAGGCGAACGGTTTCGGCGGCATCGACAAGGCGCGCTGGGACAGGGCGCTGGAGCAGATCGGCCTGACCTTCACCTTCAAGGACAAGGCCAGAGCGGGCGACGCTTTCGTCGACAGCTTCCTGCCAGCGGCGGCCGATCGCAAGCTGTGAGCCTGCTGGCCAGCCTGCCGAAACGGCATGCTGCTTGCTAGACCTGCAGCGCTCATCGCGGATGACCGGGGCCATGCCTGGTCCCGGCACGGAGATCTCGTGACCGCCTTCGTCGAATTGACAGACGTGACGCATGTCTATGGTGGCGGGGATGGCCCGCCGGCCGTGGCCGGCCTGTCTCTGCGCATTCGCGAGGGCGAGTTCGCCGCCATCGTCGGCCCATCGGGCTGTGGCAAATCGACGATGATGAAGCTCGCCACCGGGCTGCAGCGCCCCAAATCCGGCAGCGTCGTCGTCGCCGGGCGGGAGGTGACGCAGCCGATCAAGATCACCGGCATGGCCTTCCAGAACCCGGTGATGCTGCCCTGGCGGACCACCTTGCAGAACCTGCTGCTGCCGCTCGAAATCGTCGAGCCGCATCGCTCGCGCCTGCGCGCCAACAAGGCGGAGTATGTCGAGCGGGCGGAGATGCTGCTGGAAACGGTCGGGCTCAAGGGGATGGGCTCGAAATTTCCCTGGCAGCTGTCGGGCGGCATGCAGCAGCGCGCCTCGCTCTGCCGCTCGCTGATCCACGAGCCGAAGCTGCTGATGCTGGACGAGCCCTTCGGCGCGCTCGACGCCTTCACCCGCGAAGAGCTCTGGTGCGTCATCCGCGATCTGCACGCCGCGCGCGGCGTCACGGTCATCCTCGTCACGCATGATCTGCGCGAGGCGGTGTTCCTGGCCGATCGGGTGTTCTGCATGTCGGCGCGGCCGGGCCGGATCATCGCCGAACGCGAGATCGGCTTCGCCCGCCCGCGCGATCTCGATTTGACCTACACGCCGGACTTCGCAGCCGTCGTCCAGGAATTGCGCGGCCATATCCGCGAGGCGAGGGCCGCGGCATGACCTGCATGACAATGTCTGCGCCGAACGCCTCGCCGCGGATCGAAGCTCGGCACGAGGGCTCGCCGCGCAACCAGACGGTCTTGCCGTCATGAGCCGTTCCGCCTGGCTGAAACTCGCGCCTTATCTTTTCACCATCGGCTTCTTCCTGATCTGGGAGGCGGCCTGCCGCGTCTTCGCGATCTCGGCCTTCGTGCTGCCGCCGCCCTCGGCTGTCTGGGGCGCGCTCCTGCAGTACCAGAAGCCGCTCTACACCAACGCCTTCCACACGCTGTGGATGACGACGGCGGGCTTCGGCCTCGCCATCCTGTTCGGGCTGGCGCTCGGGCTGTTGGTCGGCTCGTCGCGGTTGATCTATGCCGGGCTCAACCCACTGCTCGTCGGCTTCAACTCCATCCCCAAGGTCGCTGTGGTGCCGATCCTGGTGATCTGGTTCGGCGTCGGCTGGCTGCCGCCGGTGCTGACCGCTTTCGTAATCTCGTTCTTCCCGATCGTCGTGAACGTCGCCACCGGCCTCGCCACCATCGAGCCCGAAACCGAGGATGTGCTGAAGGCGCTGGGCGCCAGCCGTTTCGACATCATGACCAAGGTGGGGATCCCGCGTTCTCTGCCCTATTTCTTCGGGGCGCTGAAAGTGTCGATCACGCTGGCCTATGTCGGCTCCGTCATCGGCGAGCAGAACGCCTCTAATCTTGGCATCGGCAATCTGATCACGCGCGCCTCGGCCGATTTCAACGTCCCCCTGATCTTCGCGGCGCTGATCGTGCTGGCGGTGCTCGGCGTCTTCCTGGTCGCGATCGTCGACATCGTCGAGGCGCGGATGACCGGCTGGGCCAAGCGCTCGCAGATGGGGAATGGGTGAGGGGGCGAATGGCGAGTGGGGAATAGGCGTTAGCTGGTGGCGGCGGTGGGCTTAAGAGGCTACTGACTCGCCACTCGCCACTCGCCACTCGCCATTCGCCCATGCATCTCCCAGCACAGACCGATTACGACGCGCTGCGCCGCGCCTTCCACTGGCGCATCCCCGCGCGCTACAACATCGCCGTCGACATTTGCGACCGCTGGGCTCTGGCCGAGCCGGAGCGTCCGGCGATCATCGAGGTGTCGCAGGGCTGGGCGGCGACTGCGGTCTCCTTCGGCGCGCTGCGCGCCGAGTCGAACCGGCTCGCCAATGCGCTGCGGGCGCGGGGCGTCGACCGGGGCGACCGCATTGCCATTCTGCTGCCGCAGGGCAGGGCGGTGCTGAGCGCCCATCTCGCCGCCTACAAGCTCGGCGCCATCGCGGTGCCGCTTGCGGCGCTGTTCGGGGTCGATGCGCTGGCGTACCGGCTCTCCGACGCCGGCGCGAAGGCGCTGATCACCGATGCGGCGGGGCTGGCGAAGACAAGGCAAATCGCCGAACCGCTGCCCGAATTGGCGCTGACGATTTCGGTCGATGGGGCCGATCAAGCCGCGCAGGATTGGCATGCCCTGCTGGCGCAGGCGAGCCCGGACTTCACGCCGGTCGACACCGCGCCCGACGATCCGGCCCTGATGATCTACACCTCCGGCACGACCGGCAATCCCAAGGGCGCGCTGCATGGGCACAGGGTGCTGCCGGGGCACCTGCCCGGCGTGCAATTTCCGCATGAATTCCTGCCGCAGCCGGGTGATCTCGCCTGGACGCCCGCCGATTGGGCCTGGGCCGGCGGGCTGCTCAACATGCTGCTGCCGGCGCTGCATTTCGGCGTCGCCGTGGTGGCGCGGCCGGTCACCCGCTTCGAGCCGGAGGAGGCCTATCGGCTGATGGCGGATCTGCGCATCCGCAACGCCTTCGTGCCGCCGACAGCCTTGCGCATGCTGCGCAGCATCGACCGGCCGCGAGACCGCTTCGACCTGAGGCTGCGCACGGTGGCGGCCGCCGGAGAGGCGCTGGGCGCCGAGACCCTGGCCTGGGGGCGCGAAGCGCTGGGCCTGACGATCAACGAGGCCTATGGCCAGACCGAGTGCAATCTCGTCCTCGCCTCCTGCGCCGCCATCGGCGTCAGCCGGCCGGGCTGCATCGGCAAGGCCGTGCCGGGACACGCGGTCGCCATCATCCGCGCCGACGGCTCCCTATGCGCGCCTGGCGAAGAAGGGCAGATCGCGGTGCGCCGGCCGGACCCGGTGATGTTCCTCGGCTATTGGCGCAGGCCGGAGGCGACGGCCGAGAAGTTCATCGGCGACTGGATGACGACCGGCGACCAGGGCGTGCAGGATGAGGATGGTTATGTCCGCTTCATCGGACGCGACGACGACGTCATCACCTCCTCCGGCTACCGCATCGGCCCCGGCGAGATCGAGGACAGCCTGCTCAAGCACGAGGCGGTGTCGCTGGCCGCCGTGGTCGGCAAGCCCGATCCGCTGCGCACCGAGATCGTCAAGGCCTTCGTCGTGCTGAAGCCGGGACGCCAAGCCTCGCAGGCCTTGGCTGAAGAGCTTCAGGCCTTCGTCCGCAGGCGGCTGTCGGCGCATGAATATCCGCGCGAGATCGCCTTCTGCGACGAGTTGCCGATGACGACGACCGGAAAGATCATCCGGCGCGTCTTGCGGGAGCGCGGCTGAAGCTGCGCCGCAACGCCTCCCGGGCGCGTCCGGCGAGGTCGCGCGGGGTCATGGCGGCCTGCGGTTTCAGCTGCAGTTCCGCCGTCGCGGTCTCGACCAGCGGCGGTTCGAGGCTGGACGTGTTCAAGATCGTGCGGCCGGCGTTCTGCCTGAGCAGAGCCAGCAGCACGCGCAGCGGCGCGCAATCGGCATGCGCATCGTCCTGCGCGCCCATGTAGAAATAGGAAGCGCGCGCCCGGCCCAGCAGGATGGCGCCGGCGATGGGCTCGCCATCGAGCGCCAGCAGCGCCAAGCGACACTGGCGCTGGCGGGCGAGGCCGCGGGTCAGCGCACGCAGAAATCCGACTTCGCGCGTGTCCTGGAGGGCGGCGGCGCCGCTGCGGCCCGATGCGCCGGAGGCGTCGAGCGCCAGCACGAGCTCGACCGCGTCGCGCACTTCGCCGCGCGCCGAGGTTTCGGTGAGGCTCAGCTCGCCGCGCCGCTCCAGCGTCGCGCGCGCCCGAGCCAGGTCGAGCCCGGCCTGTCGGACCATCGGCTTCGACGGGCGCAGCGTCGCCGACAGGCCGAGGCGCTCGGCCGCCGCCAGCATCGGCGTCAGGATCGGGGAATCGAGGGCGATCTGGCGCAGGACCAGGCCGCGCCCCACGGGCATGCCTTCGTGCCGCAAGCTCAGCGCCGTTTCGATCACGGGCTGCGCCATGGCGGCGTCGATCAGCGGCGCGCCATTGGCGATGCGGCGATCGGAGAAGCCGACCAGCTCGTCCGAACCGAACAGGCGATTGCGGCGGAAACAGGGGAAAAGGCCGAGCAGGCGACGGCGCGGGGCGTCTTCCGGCCCCTGCCAGACCAGCACCGCCGCAGCCTCGCCGAACGCCACCAGATGCTGCGTCGCCGCCAGGACGAAATCGGGCTCGAAGAACAAATTGGGCTCGATGGCGCGGGCCGCCAGGCTCGTCCACTCCGCGCGGATATCGGCGCAAGCGGCGAGGGGGCGCAACTCGGCCATCAGCGGGCCGCTCGGTTCCGCGCCGGAGCCGGGATCGGCGGCCGATCCGGCGCTTCCGGCCGCGTCGCCTCTGGCGCTGATCTGGTTCATCGAATCCCGTTCCCGTCATCAGTGACCGGCGCTGGGGCGGCTTTGTGCCAGAATGGCACGTGCGCCAGCGCAGGGCGTTCACTGACTGGTCAGGGTTCAAGAACCGGACCGCGGCGTCGCCGTCTCACGCGGCGGGCGTTGACGCCATCTGTCCGAGGAACGCGGCCCAGAGCCGCTTTACGACGGTCTCGTCGAGATCCTTCACGATCATCACCAGCCGCGAGCGCCGGTCTTCGTCGGGCCAGCGCGGCAGCAGCACCGGCGGATGCAGGATCTGCTGCACCGCATGCACCAGAAGCGGCGTGTCGGGGCATTCGCTCAGCGCCACCAGCCCCTTCAGCCGCAGAAGCTTCGAGCCATGGGTGGAGCGCAGCAATGTCCAGAACAGCTGGAAGGTCGCTTCGCTGATCGCCGCCTCGGCCGTCAGCGCAAAGGCGCGGATGCTGGCGTCGTGGCGGTTGCGGTCATGGTGATGATGAGCATGATCATGGCCGTGATGATGATGGCCGTGGTGGTCGTGATCATGGGCTGAGCCGTGGGCCTGCGTGTCGGTCAGAGGCTCATGGGCGAGCCATTGCCGCAGCGCCTCGGGCCGCTCGGCCAGGTCGTAGAGCCCTGCGCCGACGAGATCCCGGGCGGGAGCGTCCGCCGCCAGCAGGACGACCCCCGGGTTCAGGGTTTCGAGCCGCAGCCGCAGACTGTCGAGCCCGGCCTGGTCCTGCGCCAGCTCGGTCTTGGTCAACACGATGCGGTCGGCGGCGATGACCTGCTTGCGGGCCTCTTCATGCGCGTCCAGCGTCGCCATGCCGTTGACCGCGTCGACCAGCGTCAGCACCCCGTCCAGGCGGAAGCGCATCGCGAGATAGGGGTGGTTGATCAAGACGTTGAGGATGGGAGCAGGGTCGGCCAGACCCGTCGTTTCGATGACGACGCGCTGGAAGGGCAGGATGCGGCCATTGTCGTTGCGACGCAGCAGATCCTCGAGCGTAACGATCAGATCGTCGCGGATCGTGCAGCAGAGGCAACCGGATTCGAGCAGGATCATGCTCTCCTCGACCCCCTCGATGAGAAGATGGTCGAGGCCGATCTCGCCGAATTCGTTGACGATCACCACGGTCGCGGCGAGCGCCGGGTCCTTCAGCAGGCGGTTAAGCAGCGTCGTCTTGCCAGCCCCGAGGAAGCCGGTGAGGAGGGTCAGCGGAACGGGCGCTGGGCGGGCGTCGGCGGGGTTCATGACAGGTCTCTGGCGTCGGGGCGGCGCTAGCTCCGCCGTTTTTGTTCTAGTATTACATTGGCCGCAATCGCCGCCATGACAAGTCCGCCGCCGGCATATTGCAGCAGGCCAACGCGCTCGCCGAGCACGAGGGCGGCGATGGCCACCGCAAAGACCGGCTCGGCGCAAAAGGCGAGGCCGGCCGCGCCAGGCGCGACGCGCATCAAGGCCATCACCTGCAGCAAAAATCCGATCAGATAGCCGCCGATCGTGACGGCCACGGCGAGCGGCGCGAGGAGCAGCGCGCCCGGCGCCAGAAACCCGCCAGTGATCAGCAGGATCGCCGCCGTCACCGGCAGGATCAGCAGATGCGACCAGAATAGTTTCGGGATGAGCGGCGTGTCGTTGCTGGCGCAAGCCGCGAAGAACTGGGCGGCGGCCATGACGCTGGCGGCCATGGCCAGCGCGAGGCCGCGCGGATCGAGCCCGTGCAGATCAGGGCCGACGACCATCGCCACGCCGCAGAAGGCGATGAGCGCCACGATGAAGCGGTCCCGGCTGAAGCGGGCCGGGGTCAGCAGCGGCTCGGCCAGGACGATCAATACGGGAAAGGTATAAAACACCACCGCGGCGACCGTCACGGGCAGGAAAGCGACGGAGGAGAGATAGGCCGAGCCGACAAGCGCGCTGGTCAGCCCGAAGAGCAGAACGGCGGGGCGCTGGCGGGCGGGAATGGCAAGCGCGCTGCGCCAGAGCAGCGCCGCGCCGAGGACCAGCGCCAGCATGACGAAGACGCGGTAGAAAACCAGCAGCGGGCCGCTGAGGCCGACCTGCGCCGCGAGCTGCGCGCTGACGATATTCGTGCCGAACGCCGCGGCCGAGCCGAGCGCGAGCCCAATCCCCATCCGCCCGGCGCTGCGGTCAGACCCGGCAGGCAGGACGGTCAAGGATCAGAGGCCGGCTTCGGTCTTCGGCTTGGTCTTGCTGTCGGCCTTGGGGGCCAAATCCTTGGACGCGGCGTCTTTGGGCTTGGCCAGCTTGGGAGCGGCTTGCAGCTTGGCGGATGCCTGAGCGGGCTTGGCCTTGGCCGCATCCGCCTTGGCGTCGCCCTTCGGCTTGACCAGCGCGGGCTTGGCGGCCTGCCTGGCAGCCGGCTTGATCCCGGCCGCAGCCGACGGGCGCAGGCTCGAAGGGGTCGCTGCGCCCGGCTGGATGGCGCCCGACAATTGCAGCGGGCCGGAACGGAAGGCGTCGGTAGCGGGCTGCGTCGGCGCGCCTGCCGGAGCGAAGGCGCTGGCGCCGCTCGGAATCGCGCCGTTGCTCGAGGCGGTCCGCCGGGCGGCGGCAACGCTTGCAGCCACGGGGGCGCCCGGCGAGATCGTCTGGGTCTCGCTGCGCGCGAGCTGGCTTGCCGGATGGCGCGCGACATTGGCCGCCAGCGGCGCCATGGCCGAGGCGGCGGTGCGGCCAAAGGCGACCGGGATCGGCGTCGCCGCTGAGCGCGGGCCAAGCACGATCCGGCCCGAGGGGCTCCGGCTCGCCAGGCTGCCGCTGTCGCGCGCCTGCTGTG
>JBKBRD010000095.1:0-234 GCA_046292405.1 Allobosea sp.
GTCGCGCTGCGGATGCGCTCGACCGCGGCCGTGAAGGGCGCGCCCATGCCATTGGCCAGCGCCTGGTGAAGCGTGTCGAGCCCTGCGCGCTCGGTCGCGATGGTGCGGAGCGCCGAAGCGCGGATATCTGCCGTCATGGCGGGCGCTTTAGCATGGTGGGCGGCGCGCTGGCCACCGGCCGCGGGGGGGTTTCGCACCGGCCGGTACGGCGCGGTTAAACCCCGCCGGGGAAAG
>JBKBRD010000095.1:244-10034 GCA_046292405.1 Allobosea sp.
TCCTTCCGGAGCATGAGCCAGCGCGTGGTCCGTCGCATCCCCTTCCTGCCCCTGTCGAGCGCCGCCGTTGCGGCGCTGGGCCTCGCTGCGTCAGCAGCGCAGGCGCAGACGGCGCGCGGCGGAACGGGCCTGCGCACGCAGACGCCGGCCTATGTGGCGCAGCCGCGGGCCGAGGATGCCTCGCAAGCCAATCCCGGTGCGACCGGGGTCAATCCTTCCGCGGGTCCTCAGGAGCCGCCTGCCGGCGTGTCGCAACGCGCGCCGCCGCGCGCCAGCAGCCCTGTGCAGGCGGCGGCGACCCGCGGCGTCACGCAAAGACAATTCCGCGCGCCCCAGCCCGTGGTGACAGGGCTGCCGGCCACGCCCGAGCCGGTTGCGCCGCCGCGCCGTCGTCCGGCCGTGGAAGAGGATCCCTACGCGCCGCTGGGCCTGCGGCTCGGCAGCGTGACCCTGCGTCCGGCGATCACCAACTCCATCGGCTACGACACCAATCCGCAGCGTGTCAGCGGGGCGCCGCGCAACGGTTCGGCCTTCAGCCGGCATGAGGGCGAGATCGGCGTCCAGTCGGACTGGAACGTCCACGAACTCACAGGCCAGCTGCGCGGCGGCTACTTCAACTATTTCCGCGACAGCGACGCCTCGCGCCCGGATGCGGACGGGACTCTCGCGCTGCGCTTGGACGCGACGCGCGACACGCGCATCCTGCTGGAAACGCGGGCGCGGCTGGACACGCAGCGCCCCGGCTCGCCCGATCTCAACGCCCCTGTGCAGGGAAGGCCGCAGATCTATCAATATGGCGGCTCGGCCGGCGTCAGCCACGACATCAACCGGCTGCAGCTGACGCTGCGCGGCTCGGTCGATCGCAGCGATTACGAGGATGCGACGCTGACCAATGGCGCGAAGCTGAGCCAGAAGGATCGCAACCAGACGCAATATGGCGTGCGGCTGCGCGCCTCCTACGAGCTGACGCCCGGCCTGCGCCCATTCATCCAGGGCGAGGCGGATACGCGCCAATTCGATCAGGCGCGCGATTCCAGCGGCTATGCCCGCTCCTCGACCGGGCTGACCGGACGCGTGGGCTCGACCTTCGAGTTGTCGCGGCTGGTCACGGGCGAAATCTCGGTCGGCTATCAGGACCGCGCCTATGACGACAACCGGCTGAAGAACCTCCGCGGGCTGGTCGGCGACGCCGCCGTGATCTGGCAGCCGACGCCGTTGACGACGGTCACCCTGCGCGGGACCTCCGAACTCGGCGACACCACCATCGCCGGCTCATCGGGCACGACCGCCAGGCGCGCAACGCTCGAAGTCGCCCATGCGCTGCGGCGCAACCTCACCGTCACCGGTTTCGGCAGCATCTCCCGCACCGATTACGAGGGGCAGGGGCTGCGCGAAGACCTCGCCAGCTATGGCGCGCGGCTCGACTACAAGCTCACCCGCAGCGTCTCGATCCGCGCCAGCTTCACCCAGGAGCGGCTGATCTCGACGGCGCAAGGCTCGGACTACACGGCCAATATCGCGCAGGTGGGGTTGAGGCTGCAGTTTTAGGCGAGTGGCGAGTGGCGAGTGGCGAGTGGTGATGAGAAACAGCCTGAGCCATAAACCGCCTGCTCGCCATTCGCCATTCGCTATTCGCCACTCGCCCCTGAATTACTCCATCCCCTCCAGCTCCACGATCATGCCCTCGATCATCGTCAGCCCGATCTGCCAGAAGGCGGGGTCTCGGGCGTCGAGGCCGAAGGGGGCGAGCAGTTCCGAATGATGCTTGGTGCCGCCCGCCGCGAGCAGGGCGAAATAGCGATCCTGGAAGCCGCCGGTCGAGTTCTGGTAGACGCCGTAGAGCGAGTTCACCAGGCAGTCGCCGAAGGCATAGGCGTAGACGTAGAAGGGCGAATGGATGAAGTGCGGGATGTAGCACCAGAAGGGCTCGTAGCCCGGACCTAGCCGGATGGCAGGGCCGAGGCTCTCTTCCTGGACGCTCATCCACAGCTCGCAGAGGTGCTCGGCGGTGAGTTCCCCGCTCTTGCGCGCCTCGTGCACCTTGCGCTCGAAACTGTAGAAGGCGATCTGCCGGACGACCGTGTTGATCATGTCCTCGACCTTGGCCGCCAGCATCGCCTTGCGCTGCTTGGGGTCATGGGTCGAATCCAGCAGCCGGCGGAAGGTCAGCATCTCGCCGAAGACGCTCGCGGTCTCGGCCAGAGTCAGCGGCGTCGGCGCCATCAGCGCGCCGTTGGGGGCCGCCAGCACCTGATGCACGCCATGGCCGAGCTCATGGGCGAGCGTCATCACGTCGCGCGGCTTGCCCTGGTAGTTGACCAGCACATAGGGGTGGGCCGAAGGCACGGTCGGATGCGCGAAGGCGCCCGGCGCCTTGCCGGGCCGCGCCGGCGCGTCGATCCATTTCTCGTCGAAGAAGCGGCGCGCGATGCCCGCCATCCGCGGCGAGAAAGCGTCATAGGCGTCGAGCACCGTGTCGCGCGCCTCGGTCCACGGAATCGTCCGCTGCTCGACCTTGGGCAGGGGCGCGTTGCGGTCCCAGAAATCGAGCTGGTCGCGCCCGAACCATTTGGCCTTGAGCTTGTAGTAGCGGTGCGAGAGCCGCGGATAGGCCTCGCGCACGGCCAGCACCAGCGCATCGACCACTTCGCGCTCGACGCGGTTGGCGAGGTGGCGGGAATCCGCGACATCCTCGAATTTGCGCCAGCGGTCGGAAATCTCCTTGTCCTTGGCAAGCGTGTTGGTGATCAGCGCGAAGGTGCGCAGATTGCCGCGGAAGACCTCGCTCAGCGCGTCTGCCGCCGCCTTGCGGACGGTTCCGTTGCTGTCCTGCAGCTTGTTGAGGGTGAGCTCCAGCGTCAGCTCCTCGCCCTCGGGCTTGAAGCGCAGCGAGGCGATCGTCTCGTCGAAAAGGCGGTTCCAGGCGGCGCGGCCGGTGACGGATTTTTCGTGGAACAGCTCCTCGAGCTTGTCGTCGAGCTGGTGCGGCTTGTCCTTGGCGAGATCGTCGAGCCAGGGCTTCCAATGGGCGAGCGGCGGGTGGGCGGTGATATGCCCCATCGTCGCCATGTCGATGCGGTTGAGCTCGAGCCCGAAGAACAGCAGCTCGGTGGAGGCCGCGGTCATGCGGTCCTGCGTGTCGCCGTAGAATTTCGCGCGCTGCGGATCGGTGGTGTCGCCGGAATAGACCAGCCCGGCATAGGACATGATCCGGCCGATGAGATCGTCGATCTGCTCGAATTCGGCGATCGCCTGGCCCAGCACGGCCGGCGCATCCTCGCGCTCGGCCAGCGCGACCAGCTTGCCGCGGTAGAGCGCGGCGAAGCGCTGCGATTCGGTCAGCGCGCGCGCCAGATCGGCGGTGAAGGCGGGCGAATCCATGCCGGGATAGAGATGGCTGAGATCCCATTCCGGCAGCGGCCCCAGCGTTGCGGCGGCGCTGGCGGCGCTTTCGCCGGCCGCAGCCAGGGCGAGGGCTAGATTGGGGCGCGTTGCGGCGATGGTCATGTCTCGATCATCCTCTCGGCTTCGGCTGCGTGTCGCAGCTTGCGAGGCTTCATGGCTTCATATGCGTGGCGCGCTCCGCCGGATCAATCTCGGATCGGGAGCGCTTTGCGGATTGCCCGGCGCTGTGGCGCTTAAGCGCCGCTTAACCGTTTCCCCCAAGGATGCGTCAGAACGGAACAGTGATTCCGTGGCAGCTTACGCCTGGCCCTCGAGGTTTCATGACCGCAACCGTTCTGGTCGTCGACGACGATCCCGTGCAGCGCCGCCTGCTCGACGCCATGCTGAAGCGCTTCGGCTACGACGTCATGACGGCGGAAAGCGGCGCCGATGCGCTGCGGATGCTGGGCGATGAGGCGCCGTGCGACGCCATCATCCTCGATCTCGTCATGCCCGGGCTGGACGGGATGGGCGTTCTGGCCGCGCTGCGCGAGCGCGGCGTCGAGACGCCGGTGATCGTGCAGACCGCCAATGGCTCGATCGAGACCGTCGTCACCGCGATGCGGGCCGGGGCGATCGATTTCGTGGTCAAGCCGGTCGGGGCCGAACGCCTGCAGATTTCGCTGAAGAACGCGCTCAAGCTCGGCGCGCTCGAGCATGAGCTGCGCCACATCAAGCGCCGCGCCGCCGGACAGCTCGGTTTCCGCGACCTCGCCACCAAGAGCCCCGATATGGCGCGGGTGGTGCGGCTGGCGGAACGGGCGGCGAAGTCGAACATCCCGATCCTCGTGGAGGGCGAATCGGGGGTCGGCAAGGAGGTGCTGGCGCGCGCCATCCAGGGTTCAAGCGACCGCAAGGGCAAGCCCTTCGTCACCGTGAATTGCGGCTCGATTCCGCATAACCTCGTCGAATCCATCCTGTTCGGCCATGAGAAGGGCGCCTTCACCGGCGCCACCGAGCGCCATGTCGGCAAATTCGTCGAAGCCCATGGCGGCACGCTCTTCCTCGACGAGATCGGCGAGCTGCCGCTCGATGCGCAGGTCAAGCTGCTGCGCGCCATCCAGGAGGGCGAGGTCGATCCGGTCGGCGGCAAGAAATCCGTGCGCGTCGACATCCGCATCATCTCGGCGACGAACCGCAGCCTGCTCGACCAGGTCAAGGCGGGCGAATTCCGCGAGGATCTCTACTATCGGCTCAACGTCTTCCCGATCACGCTGCCCTCGCTGCGGCAGCGGCGCGAGGACATTCCCGATCTCGCCCGCGGCTTCCTCGCCCGTTTCGCGGCCGAGGAAGGCAAGAAGATCAGAGGGATTTCGGCCGAGGCGCTGAGCCTCGTCAGCGGCTATGACTGGCCGGGCAATGTCCGCCAGCTCGAGAACGCCATGTTCCGGGCGGTGGTGCTGTGCGACGGCGACGAGCTCACCATCGCCGAATTCCCGCAGATCGCGGCGCAGATGGAGGGCTACGATGTCCGCATCCCGCCCGCGCCCGCGGCCGGATCCCGCGTCGAGGCGCGCGAGGACAGTCCCCGCATCATCCAGATGCCGGTGCGCGACCCCAATGCGCTCGATCTGATCGCGGGATCGGATATGCGCACGCTGGACGAGCTGGAGCGCGAGATCATCAAGTTCGCTCTGGCGCATTACCGCGGCCACATGTCGGAAGTGTCGCGGAAGCTCGGCATCGGCCGCTCGACGCTTTATCGCAAACTCAAGGATTACGGGCTGATCGAGGCCGGGGCGGCCGAGGAAGGATCCGACGCCGCCTGAGCGCGCCCATGTGGAATTGCGGCGGCTGTTGCGCCGCCGCATCTTGTCGAAACCGCCCGATTCACGCAGTTCTGCTGCTCTGTCGGCCCAGTCTGGGGAACTACGCATGAGTTGCCGCCACAAGGCGAGCCTGCTGTCCGCTTCCGTCCTGGCTCTGACGCTCGGCTACGGCCTGGTCCAGGCCCAGACGCCGGCGCCGGAGTTGCCGGGTCTGGCCATGCCGGAGCCGCCGGAGCTGTTGATCCTGGACAGCGACATCGCCACCCCGGGCAAGTCCGTCAGCCTCGATCGCGAGATCGTCACCGGTACAATCGCGCCATCGCAGCAGCCGCCATCCGGCCTGGCCACGCTCGAAATCAGCCCGTCCCCGGCCGGGACGCCGGGCGTGGACGATCGCGCCACGCTCGATATCCCGGATGTCGAGATGCCGGCCGTGGACCCTGAGCTGACGCCGGAGAAGCCTGCGCCGTCGATCCGCGCGACGCTGCCCGTCGAAATTTCCGTGCCGCCGCCGGAGCTGCCGCCCGTCATCGTCGCCTTGCCGGCGGGCCTGGATTTCGCGGCCGAAATCGTCGCGCGCAGCGATGAAGCGCTGGCGCTGGCGCGGCTTGCCGAGCGCGAGCGCAACGATATCCGCGCCGCCTATGAAGCCAACCAGAACCGCCCGTTCTGGATCGATGGGCGCGGCTGGAGCCCGGCCGCGCAGACGCTCGTCACGCAAATCGGGCGAGCCGGCGACGACGGCTTGCGGCCGTCCGATTATCCGCTCCCCGTCTTCGAGGCGAGCGACCGCGGCAGCCTGGCTGAGGCCGATATCCGCCTGTCGGCGCTGGCGGTGCTCTATGCCCGCGATGCGCGCGGCGCCCGGATCGATCCGCGCAGGCTCTCGAAGCTGCTGACGCCGACCCTGACCTTGCCCTCCGCGACGGAGGTCCTGTCCGAGCTGACCGCCGCGTCGGACCCCGGCGCGGCGCTGGCGGCCTTCAACCCGCCGCATGAGGCCTATCGCCGCCTCAAGGCCAAGCTGGCCGAACTGCGCGATCGCCAGGACGACACCCCGCTCGTGCGCATTCCGGCCGGGCCGGCGCTGAAGGTCGGCATGCGCGACGAGCGCGTGCCGCTGGTGCGGGCGCGGCTGGGGCTCGGCCCGTCGCAGGAGCCGGTGTTCGACCGTTCGACCTCCATCGCGCTGCTCGATTTCCAGAAGCGCGCGGGACTGCCGGCCAATGGCGTGCTGAGTGAGCGCACGGTGGCCGCGCTCGGCATGCCCGCGACGTCGCGGGCGGCGCAGGACATCATCGCTCAGATGGAGCGCTGGCGCTGGCTGCCGGCCGATCTCGGCGCCACCCATGTCATGGTCAATGTGCCGGAGTTCCAGCTGCGCGTGATGCGCGACGGCTTGCCGATCCACCAGACCCGGGTGATCGTCGGCAAGGCCGAGACGCCGACGCCGATCTTCTCGCACCGGATGGACCATGTCATCGTCAACCCGTCCTGGTTCGTGCCGCCCTCGATCCTGAAGAAGGAATTCCTGCCCGGCCTGGCCGCCGATCCGGAATACGCCGCCAAGCGCGGCTATGTGGTGACGCGCCGCGGCAACGCGATCTCGGTTCGCCAGCCGCCCGGCGAGCGCAATGCGCTGGGCTGGATCAAGTTCATGTTCCCCAACGAGCATGCGGTCTATCTGCACGACACGCCCAATCGGCGGCTCTTCGCCAATGAGCGCCGCGCCTTCAGCCATGGCTGCGTGCGCGTCAACGAGCCCTTCATGCTCGCCGACCAGGTGCTCGGGCCGGAATGGACGACGGAGCGGCTGCGCCGGATGATCGGCTCGGGCGAGCGGATGATCAAGCTGCCCGCGCCGCTGCCGATCCATCTGGTCTACAACACCCATGTCATCCAGGCCGATGGATCGCTGAAGACCTTCGACGATCTCTATGGTTTCCACAGGCTGGTGCGGCAGGCGCTGGAGCAGCGCAGCTAGCGCTTTGCGGCCGGCACGGTTTCGCCATCATGTCCCGCTAGCGAGCGCCGGCGGGACGAAGAGATGCAGACCGATTGCCGGCTTGGTAACGATGGATTAACTCTTCTCCGCAACTGTTCGTTCACGTTTACAGCACCGCCCGGCGGGCACGAAGACGGGTCAAGCAGATTGGGCAGGACAGACGCCACGCCTTGGAGACGGCACTCGCCTGCGCTGAGGCTCGGCTTTCGCCGGCTCGCCGCCTGCGGCCTGGCTGTCGGGGCTTTTCTGCTCGGCGTGCGCGGGACGCAGGACGCGATCGCCAATGGCGACACCCGCAGCCTCACCATCCGCCACATGCACACCAAGGAAGAGACGACCGTCACCTTCCGGCGTGACGGGCGCTACGTTTCCGAAGGCCTCGACAAGCTGAACTGGGCGTTGCGCGATTGGCGCACCGACGAGCCGATCCGGATGGACCCCCGGCTCTTCGACCTGGCCTGGGAGGTGCATCGCAAGGTCGGCTCCGAGCAGCCCTTCCACGTCGTCTCGGCCTATCGCTCGCCCGGCACCAATTCGATGTTGCGGCGGCGCTCGCGCGGCGTCGCCAAGCACAGCCAGCACATGCTTGGCAAGGCAATGGATTTCTACCTGCCGGACACGCCGACCGTGCGCATCCGCGAGGCCGGCATGGTGATGCAGCGCGGCGGCGTCGGCTTTTATCCGGGCGCGCATACGCCCTTCGTGCATCTCGACGCCGGCACCGTCCGCTCCTGGCCACGCATGACGCGCGACCAGCTGGTGCGGCTGTTCCCGGACGAGAAGACCGTGCATCTGCCCGCAGACGGCCAGCCGCTCGGCAATTACGAAGTGGCGAAGGCCGAGATCCTGGCGCGCGGCGGCGCCGTCGCCGGCTATGCGGCGGCGGATCTGGACGAGGGTGCGATCATCTCGTCGGGCCGCAAGAGCCTGTGGGCGGCCCTGTTCGGCGGCGACGAGGAGGAGGCCGATGCGCGCCCGACGCGTGGCGGACGCCGTACTGCCCCGCGCCCCGCGCCGACCGTGATGGCCTATGCGCGCGACAGCGGCAGTTCCGACGATGGCGATCGCTTCGCGACCGTGCGCGAGCCGGTGGTTCAGGCCGAGCAGCCGCTGATCCGTGAGCGCTCGCAGCGCCTCGCCCCGCGCCCTGCCGCGCCCGAGCCTCAGATCGCCGCCGCCGCCAGCGCCGCGCCGCCCCAGCCCGCGGCAGCAGCGGTCGAGGACAAGCGGCCACGCCTGATCGACGCTCCGATTCCGCTTGCCCGCCCGCGCGGCCTCACCGGGCCGCTCTCGCCCGAAGGCGCCGGGACGCAGGTCGCGGCCTTGCCCGGCCCCGCCGGGGCCATGGCCTTCCAGGCCGCGACGGCCACGGATGGCAAGCTCGTGCCGGCCGCGCTGCCGCCGCGCCGGCCCGACGGCATGGGCTCGCCGGTCGAGACGGTCATTGCAGGCACGCCAACCCAGGCGCCGGCGCCGCCGCTGCGGCCGGGCGCTCTCGCCAGCCTCTACAGCCAGGGCGAGGCCGCGCGCGCCCAGCCGGAAGGCAGGCTGGTGACGGTCACGCATCCGCTGCCGCCGGTCCGCCAGCGGTCTGAGGCTGTCGCGCTGGCGGCTCCGCCCGCCGGTCGAGCCGCAGGCGTGGCGCATACGCCGATCGTCGCCGCCTATGACGCCGACCGCACCGGGCTCGACTCCCTCTTCGCCGCCGCCAGCCGCAGCGGCGCGCCGGACCGCCCGGTCACGGTGGCGACGGCGCGCGCGCGCTCGACCTCGTCAGGGGCCGCCACCATCCAGTCGCCCGGCCCCGCCGCTTCGCTCGGCTTCAGCCATGCCGATCCCAACGACGCCAAGCCGGGCTCGTTCAGCGGCCCCGCAGTCAAGCCGCTGCCGACGAATTTCGTCCAGAACTAGGTTCGGTCAGAGGCGTCGCAACGGCCGCGGGCCCGGAACCGGCGAATGCCGGGGCGGCCGGCTCGTCTCGCCGGCAAAATTCCCGCTGACGAAGCCGTCATCGATCACGGCGTCCGGGCTCTGGTCACATGGCCCGCATCGCAATGACCTGTCCCGGCTCACTGGAGCGCGCTTCCTCCGCGCCGATCCGGGGACGGCCCAATGCGTCGTTCCAGCGCAGGCGCGGTCGGTCGGCGCAGCGGGCTGGGTCGCAGGCGCTATTTCGGCGTCACCTCGGCGATGCGACCGTCGATCCGCGCCGTATAGGGGCTGTGCGCGGCGAGATAATCCGCCAGGACCTGCTCCAGACCCGGCCCGAAATCATAGGCGTTCTGCGCCTTGGTCTTGAACAACGCATAGCCGTCGCCGCCGGCGCGCATGAAGTTGTTGGTCGCGACGGTGTAAAGCGCGTCGTCCTGCAGCGGGGCCCAGGCGCCTTGCGAAAAGGTCTCGATCGATTTGACCCGGCCCTGGTTGGGTGGAACCGATCGGTCGAAGCGGTAGCGCAGACCGGCCACCTGGGGGAAGCGGCCCTTTTCCTCCTCGATCTGGGACAGGCCCGTCTCGATCGACGCCTTGATGTCCCGGCCGCTGAGCTGGAAGGTGGCGTAGCTGTTCTGGA